>DATDEG010000135.1:0-5960 GCA_036523465.1 bacterium | reverse complement strand
GGCGCGCGATCTGCGCCGCGATCTCGTTGTGCGGTAGTCCCGCGCCGCTGAAGATCGGGAGCTTCTGCCCGCGGACCAACGTGTTCAATCCGTCGATCGCGGAGATGCCGGTCTGGATGAACTCCTGGGGACGCTGGCGGGCGACCGGATTGATCGGCGCCCCGATGATCGGGAGGCGCTTCTCCGGGATGATCGGCGGGAGCCCGTCGATCGGCTCACCCAGCCCGTCGAAGCGGCGGCCGATGAGCTCACGGCCCACGCCCAGCCGGGCGACGTCCTCGCGCAGGCTGATGCTCGTCCGGGCGAGATCGAGCCCGCGCGTCTCCTCGAAGACCTGGATGACCGCGTTGCGCTCGGAGACCTCGATGACCTGCCCGCCACGGACGGTGTCGTCGGCGAGGTGGATGTTCACGATCGCCCCGTAACTCAGGTCCTGCGCGCCCTCGACGAACAGCAACGGCCCTGAGATGTACGAGATCGACTGATACCGCTTTGTCGTTAACTCCATCGCTGGCTCCTCCGGCCGTCTCTCGTTCCCGCGCTCCCCTGTTCCCCCGGTCCCCTCATTCCTCCCCACCCGCCACCGCCGGCTCGGTGGTCTTCGCGCCGAACGCCTCGGGCAGGCGCCCAAGCCAGGTCTTCAGATACCCATCGAACTGATCTTTGGGCACGTCCTTGAATCGGGCGATCTCCTCGATCTGCTTGAGGTTCAGGATCTCGTCCAGCAGCATGCCTCGTTTCAACGCTTCCAGCGACTCGTCGTAGAAGCGCACGATCGCCTTGAGCATGCCGTACGATCGCGCCAGCGGGCTGTGCGCGTCGTCGGTGAACGCGTTCTGCTGGAGGAAGTCCTCGCGCAGCATCTTACCGGCCTCGATGATCATGCGCTGGTCGTCCTGCAGCGCGTCCGGACCGACGAGCTGGACGATCTCCTGGAGCTCAGCCTCGCGCTGCAGCAGTGCGCCGGCGCGGTCGCGCATCTCCTCGAAATCGGCGGGCATGTTGTCGCGGTACCAGGGCTTGAACAGATCGGTGTAGAGGCTGTAGCTCCTCAGCCAGTTGATCGCCGGGAAGTGGCGACGGCTGGCCAGCTTGTCGTCGAGCGCCCAGAACGTGCCGGTGATGCGCAGCGTCGCCTGCGTGACCGGCTCGCTGAAGTCCCCGCCGGGCGGGGAGACGGCCCCGATGACCGTGATCGACCCGCGGCGCTCCGGGTTGCCCAGGCAGATGACCCTCGCGGCGCGTTCGTAGAATGCGGCGAGGCGGCTGCTCAGATACGACGGATAGCCTTCCTCGGCCGGCATCTCCTCCAGCCGCGAGCTGATCTCACGCATCGCCTCCGCCCACCGGCTCGTCGAGTCGGCCATGACCGCGACTTTCACCCCCTGGTCGCGCCAGTACTCGGCCAGGGTGATGCCGGTGTATACGGACGCCTCCCGCGCGGCGACCGGCATGTTCGAGGTATTGGCGATGATGATCGTCCGCTCCATGAGCGGCCGGCCGGTGCGGGGGTCTTCGAGCTCCGGAAACTCGTCGAGCACGTGCGTCATCTCGTTGCCGCGCTCGCCGCAGCCGACATACACGATGACGTCGGCGTCGCCCCACTTCGCGAGCGTTTGCTGGGTGATAGTCTTGCCGGATCCGAACGGACCGGGAATCGCCGCGGTTCCGCCCATCGCCACCGGGAAGAGCACGTCGAGCACGCGCTGGCCGGTGATGAACGGCTCGCGTGGCTCCAGCCGCTCCTTCACCGGGCGGGCCTGACGGACGGGCCAGCGGTGCATCATCTGGATCTCCGTCCCGTCGCGCAGCGTGCAGACCGTGTCCGTGACGGTGAAGTCGCCTGAGGTGATCGTCGCAATCTCCCCGCCTTTTGCGAACGGCGGGACGAGGATCTTATGCTGGAAGTTGAACTCCTGCACCCAGCCGAGCACGTCGCCCGGTCCAACGCGGTCGCCGGCCTTGGCCGTCGCCGTGAAGGTCCACTTCTTCTCCCGGTCGATGGTGGTGACCACCGCGCCGCGGGCGATGAAGTCCCCTTTCTCCTTCCGCACGGCCTGGAGCGGCCGCAGGATGCCGTCGAAGATGCCCAACAAGAGGCCGGGCCCGAGTTCGATGGTGAGCGGGTTCCCCGTGCTCTCGACGGGTTCACCCACGCGGAGGCCGGACGTATCTTCGTACACTTGCACGAACGCCGTCTCGCCGTCGAGGCGGATGATCTCGCCGAGCAGCCTCTCACTTCCGACGCGGACGATGTCGTACATCCGTGCCCCGGTCATGCCCCGGGCGATCACGGCAGGTCCGGCGATCTTGATGATGGATCCTTTGGTGCTCATGGCATCCTCCGGGAATCCCTAGCGCAATTTGACATAGAATCCGATGTGCTCCTTAACGAGGCGCAAGATGTATGCTTCTCCACTTTCCATCTGTTGTTTGGGCGCGGGGAAGGGCAAGATGATCGGGAGATCACGATCCCGCAGCAAGCGTGCCCGCTCATCATCCGTGCCGGCGAGCAGATCTTCGTTCACCGCGATGAGTCCGTAGTCCAGCGGCAAGATCTGCCGGATATGATCCAAGACGGCCTGGGCCGAGGTGGCCTCCCGGACCTCTACGCCGGCCAGGCGAAAACCGGTCGCCGTCTCAGGATCGGTGATCACCGCCAGTCTATACACCGACCATCTCCTTCCGCACGCGGTCCCGCGGGATGCCGAGCTGCTTGCTGCGGGCGATCAGCCGCAGATTCTTCACCTCATTGTATTTGAGGGCCAGGTAGGCCACGACGATGTCGATGCCGAGCGGATCCCCGAGGTAGAGATCCGTCTGGGCCTTGATGACCGCGCGGTCGAGCTCGCGCTCGAACGTGGTCAGGTCTTCCGTGATCGTCTTGAGCGGGAAGCCCTGGATGCGCAGCGACGTCATCCCCTGCTCCGTCGTCTCCCGGTCGGCGAGCAAGAGGAAGAGATCTGTCGAAACGATGCGCCCCCCCGGGATGAAGAAGCGGGCCTTTCCCTCCCGGCTCAGCGTGGCGCGCTGCAGCTTGAACGCCGTCTTCACGTTCGTCGCGTCCAGTTCGGTTTGCAGGAGCGCGCGCACGACCTGTTCGCTGTGTCCCGAGCCCTTCACCATCCGCAGCCCATACAGTGCGTAGAACCGCTCCAACCGCAGCTCGAGGGCAAAGAGGTCCCTGCGCTCGAGATACTCCGCCATTCCTTCTTGCAGGGGCGTCACGAACGGATGGTTCAATCCGCTCAGCGCTCCGACGACGGCGGGCACGTCGGGCTGCTCGGCGAGCGTCCGCAGGGCGGCATCGTGTAGGGTCCCCGCGGCGATGAGGTTCGCGGCGATGTCCTCGGCCCGTGACCCGGTATGTTTGCCGCGCAGGATCACGCGCAGATTGACCAGGTCCCACCGCATCAGCACGATCTCGATGAGCTGCCGGGGCCGGCCGTCCGCGAAGCCGAGGATCTTCGTGGTCGTCTGATAGAAGTTGCGCGCGAGCGCGGCGTCCACGGCCCCGACGGCGGGGTAGCGGCTCAACGCCTCCTGGATGTCGTGGCCGTAGGGCGTCGCGGTCAGCGCCTGGATGAAGGCGTCCAGCGTCGGCGCGGCGAGGAGCTCCTCCATCCTCCCGGCATCGAGGAGCCGGCTGCGCATGGCGCGAACCCGGGCGTTGATGTACGGGAAGTCAGGCACCGGCTATCCCCACAGGAGCTGCGCCACTTCCGAGGCCAGGGCCAGGCGCACGCGCTCGATGCGCGACGCCAGCGTATTCTCCACGACGAAACGCGCGTCCGGCGTGGCGACCCGCGCGCCTCCGCGGACGCCGCCGGCGGTCCGGACCTCGGCATCGAGCCCCAGCTCGCGCACCACTCGCGTCGCCATCTCGCGGTCATCGGGATTGACCTCGACGACGACATGGCCCGTCAACCCCGCCGCCGCTTCCTTGATGAGCCCCCCGAGGACAGCGGTGTACCGCGGGCGGTCTTGCTGCAGTTGACCGAGCGCCTGCTGTGCCCGCGAGAAGACTTCGGTCACGGCCTCATCTTTGGCCCGGAGGATGAGCGCCGCGCCCTGCACCTGAGCGGCGCTCTGGGCTTTGGCGTTGGCCGCCTTGCGCTCCGCCTCCAGACGCTGGCGCTGGCTTTCGACGTACGCCTGGGCCGCAGCCCTGCCCTCGGCCTCTACCTTTTCGGCCTGCGCCTTCGCCTCGGCCTGCAGACGCGCGATCTCGGCCGCAGACTCCTTCTCCAGGATGGCGACGAGTTCGGAGCTCATCGATCCGCTAGATCTTGCCGATGATGAAGAACGCCACGAGGAAACCGAAGATGATGAGGGTCTCAGGAAGGACGAGAAAGATCAGCATCTGCCCGCCGATCTCCGGTCGCTCCGCGATCGCGCCGGCCGCCGCCGCACCGATGCGGGACTGCGCCCACGCGGTGCCGATGGCGCCGAAAGCGACAGCGATCGCCGCGGCGAGACCGAGCAGGCCGTGCGCCACGGTGAGTTCCTTCGGACCTCCGGCGGGCTCCTGCGCCAGCGCCGAAGACGCAACCACGAGCACGGCCATGAGCACACCGACCAAGATGACGACCTTCTTCAACCTAAGTCACCTCCTGTTTTCTGGAACGGACGATACGAGTTGCCCGTCTCGTCGTGATACTTGAACTTCGTGAGAAACTCCACCCAGTTGAGACGAGCGGGCTGAATGATATGCCCGGGGAGCGTAAAGAGGAAGAAGACCATCTGGATGAGGATCCCCAACAGGGCCCCGATCCAGACCGGTCCGATGGGACCTCCCAGTTCATTGGCCACGTTCGCCAGTACTGCCGCCGCCAGCCCCACCCCGAACAACCGCGCATAGGAAAGGACGTTCCCCATTCCCGAGATGGCTTCCAACAGCCACATCAGCGCCGTCCGGCTGAGAACGACCCCGACGAAGAAGAACACCAGAAAGGCGCCGAGGAGCACGATGCCCGGCCGCATGAAGGCCTGGGGGAACTGGTTTCCCCGCGCGCCCAGGACCGCAATCAAGCCGGCGACGCCGCACATCATGGCCAGTGACTCGATGATGCCGAGGGCGTGCCGGTGGTGCATCGCCTGCACGAGGTGGAGCAGATAGCCGATCATCACCTGGGTCACGCCGAGCGCGATGACTAGTCCGAGAAACGCGGTGGTCAGCTCGATCCGGTTGAACAGCGGATGCCACCCGAGGTGGTGCTCCAGCAAGTTCCCGAAGACCTCCAGGTAGAAGACGCCGAAGATCATCGTCCAAACCGCGATCAGGCGAACGATCCACGACGCGTCAGCCAGCACCGGCGGTTTCATTCGGATGCCGAGATCGATCGAGCCCAGCTTGATGCTCCACGTTTCCCCGCGGCGGGCTTTCCCGCGCATCCACCACCCCAGGGCGAACAAGAGCGCCCCGTAGGCGACGTCGCCAATGACGATCCCGGTGAAGATCGGAAAGAAGATGGCGACGAAGACCGTCGGATCGAGGTTGCCGTAGCGCGGCGGCTTGAACAGGGCCAGCATCCGCTGGAAGGGCCGGACCGCGGAGCGGTTGTCGAGCAGTACCGGAATGCGCTCCGGCTCATGGTGGGGATCTGCCGGCGTATCGTAGACGACCACGTCCTCCCCGAAGCGCTGCCGCAGGCGCCCACGGATGCGCGGCAACTCGCGGACTGGGGCCCAGCCGTAGAGGATGAAGGCATACCGCGACTGGGCGAGGTCGGGCACCACCTTCAGCTGGGCCAGGCGATCGTCCAGCAGTGCGCGCGCTGTGACAAGCCACCCGTGCTTCTCGCGAGCAATGGCGGCGAGCTCCCCGTGGATGCGTCCGATCTCTGCGGGGAGGTCCGCCTTCCGGCGCTCCATCATCGCCACCGTCTCAGCCGGCCGCCCCTGCTGGAAACGCGCAGGAAGCCGAAGCTCGGTCACACCGGAGCGCGACAGCACGGGGC
>DATDEG010000134.1:0-2250 GCA_036523465.1 bacterium | reverse complement strand
CGCGCAGCGCGTCGCGGGCAGGGTGCCGGATGACATAGTTCTGGAAGACATCGGTTCGCGTCTCCTCAGGAAAGTGGGGCAGCCGGAGGCCGGGGATGCCTTCCAGCCCCTGCCGGTATCGGTCTGCGATGGCGCGCCGGTGGGCGATCCACTCCGGCAAATGACGGAGTTTGACATCCAGCACGGCCGCCTGAACGTTGTCCAGCAGAGCGGTCTGCCCATGGAAGTAATACTCTCCGGTGTCGCGATCCTCGCCGTTGTACCGCAGCAGACTCACCACCCGGGTCACCTCGGGATCATCGGTCGTGACGGCGCCGCCATCCCCGAATCCACCGAGGATCTTGAAGGGATAGAAGCTGAAGCAGCCGGCCTTCCCGAGCGCCCCGGCCCCTCTCCCACGGAACCGCGCCCCGAGGGCCTGCGCGGCGTCCTCGACGATGATCAGTCCATGCCTCTCGGCGATCTGCAGCAGCCGGTCCATATCACACAGCCGTCCGTTGAGGTGCACAGGCAGGATGGCCCGCGTGCGCGGGGTGATGGCGCGCTCCACCTGCTCCGGATTCATGGTGTAGTCATCCAGCACATCGACGAGAACGGGTGTGGCGCCGCAATGGATGATCGCGGACACGGTCGCCACGAACGTGTGCCCGACGGTGATCACCTCGTCGCCGGATCTGATCCCTGCAGCCACCAGGGCGAAGTACAGCGCGTGATAGCCGCTGTTGACCCCGACGACGTAGCGCGTCCCGACAAACGCGGCGAAATGCTCTTCGAAGGTCCGCAGCTGCTGCCGGTAGACGAGGTCGCCGCGCGTCAGGCAGTCCACGATCGCCGCATCGATCTCGCGCTTGAGCCGCGCGTAATGGGTGCGCGGGTCCACAAACGGCACCTGATAGTGAGACATGCTTCCTCCTAGTGAGCCAGCAGTCGGCGCACCGCGCCGACGATGTCGTCGGTCCCGACGTAGTAGGCTCGTTCAAGCGGGGCGCTCATCGGCGCGGGCGCGTCGGGCAAGCAGACGCGGCTCACCGGAGAGGTGAGGGCGTCGAACAGCTCCTCGGCCGCGACTGCGGCGATCTCCGCCGCCGCCCCCGCCGTCTTCCAGGCCGCGTCCGCGACGACCAGCCGGCCTGTCTTCCGCACGGAGGCGAACACGGCCTCGCGATCCCACGGCTTGAGCGTGCGGAGATCGATGAGCTCGGCATCGATCCCATCGGCTTCGAGACGCTCCACCGCGCGGGCGGCCTGCGCGGCCATGTACGACGTCGCGACGATGGTGACGTCCCGCCCGGTGCGGCGCACCGCCGCCCGGCCGAGGGGGATGCCGTACATCTCCTCGGGCACGTCGCCCTCCTCCTCGTACAGCCAGCGGTCGTCGATGTACATCACCGGATTGCCGTCCCGGACGGCGGCGATGAGCAGCCCCTTCGCGTCATAGGGCGTCGAGGGCATCACGACTTTCAATCCGGGGATGTGCATGAACATCGCCTGCAGGGCCTGCGAGTGCTGCGCGGCCTGCTCGCCCCCGCGGTTGATCGCGGCGCGGATGACGACCGGCACTGACACCTGCCCGCCGAACATATAGGCCCAGTTCGCGGCTTGGTTGACGATCGGATCGACCGCGAGCAGCATGAAGTCCATCCGCGGGTGGAAGACGATCGGCCGCATCCCGGCCATCGCCGCGCCGATGGCCGCGCCGGTCGTGGCGTTCTCGCTCACCGGGGAATCGAGGACGCGGTCGCGCCCGAACTCTTTGTCGATGTCTTTCAGGCTTGTCCCCGCGTACCACGGACTCCAGAGGCCCTGCCCCAGCAGGAAGACGCGCGTATCGCTCTCCAACAACTGCGCGTGGGCTTCACGGATGGCCTGCGCGTAGGTGAGCGTGCGCATCTACGACTCCGCACCGGACCAGTAGACGTGGGCCCGTAGATCTTGGTCACTGGGATATGGAGACTCGCGGGCGAAGGCCAGCGCCTCCTCCACTTCCCTCCGCGCCTCCGCATCGATGCGGTCCAGCACGGCGGATGCCACACCCGCAGTCTGCAGGCGGTCACGGGCCCGCACAATCGGATCCTTGGGAAGCCAGTCTTTGAGTTCGTCGCGCCGCTTGACGCCGACGTCGGTATCCCAGGACGGCCCGACGTGTCCGCGCCAGCGGTACGTGCGGCACTCGAGCAACGTCGGCCCCTGCCCTCGCCGCCCCCGCAGAACAGCCTCGACCGCCGCCGCGTAGACGGCGCCCACATCATT
>DATDEG010000133.1:0-16030 GCA_036523465.1 bacterium | reverse complement strand
CGCCGCCCGCCTGCAGCAGTCGGCCGATCCGTGGACCGTGGTGTGCAGCGAGCGGACGGCGCGGGCTGCCGCCAGGGCATTCGAATTTGGTGCCGCAGTTGAAGTCAAGGCGAAGGGGAAGAGTCAGTCGCTCTCGGCCGTGTCCGTCCAGGGCCGGGCACAGCCGGCTGTCCCGAAGCGAATCCCCCTTGTGGGCCGCGACGCCGATCTCGAGCAGTTGGAGCTCGTGGCGCGACGAGCGTTTTTGGAGCGGCGACCGTTCCTTGTAAGCTTGATTGCGCCGCCGGGCATCGGCAAGACCCGGCTGCTGGAGGAATTCCTGGAGCGGCTGCCGTCACTGGCTCCTCACGCGGCCACGGCGATCAGCCAGTGCCTCCCCTACGGCCAGCGTCTCACCTACTGGCCGCTGCGACAGGTGCTCTTCCGGCTCGTGGGCATTCCCGACGAGGGGACGCCGGACACCATCCGCACAGCCGTCGCGGCGTGGACGGTTGACGCCGGGGTCGAGGATGGCGCCCGCGTCTCGGAGTTTCTCTCCGCCACCGTCGGCGCGGGCGAGACGGAGATAGGCGACCGCGACGCCCTGTTCGCCGCGTGGCGGACGTTGATCGAGACCGCGGCCCGCCGCAGGCCGCTCGTGCTCGTCTTCGAGGATCTGCACTGGTCCGCCGACAGTCTTCTCGATCTGGTCGAGTTCGTGATGCAGCCGCGCGGCGACTCTCCTCTTCTGATCATCGCCCTGACGCGTCCGGAGCTCCTCGACAGGCGTCCGGGGTGGGGCGGAGGACGCCGGAATTACATTTCACTTTCGCTCGAGCCGCTGCCGGACGAGGCGGTAGCCCAGCTTATCGTCCATCTCATGGGCCACGCGTCTTCCCGCGTGCAGGCCCAGATCGTGCAGCGCGCGGAGGGCAACCCGTTTTTCGCCGGTGAGATCGTGCGTTCACTGATAGAACGGATTCCCCCCGGAGCCGGTGACGACGCCGTCGCACAGGCGCTCACCCAGCTGCCTGACACCGTGCAGGCCACGGTGCTGGCGCGGCTCGATCTGCTCGATGCCGCCGAGCGCAGAATCCTGCAGCTCGGCGCAGTGCTCGGGCGGACGTTCCAGCCGCAGGGTATCGGCACGCTGGCCCCACAGCTGCTTCCGGATATCTCCGGCGCCCTCGCCCGGCTCGTGGACAAGGACCTGATCCGCCCCACGGAGCGCGATCGCTACGTGTTCCGCCACATCCTCATCCGCGAGGTCGCCTACCAGACCCTTCCGCGGGCCGAGCGGGGCCGCCTGCACGCCGCCGCGGGCCAGTGGCTGGAGGAGCGTGCGACCGGGCGCGAGGATGCGTTTGCCGAGCTCATCGCCTATCACTATCGGGAGGCGGCAACGATCGGCGCAGGATTGAACGCCGACGACGCGGAGCGAGAGGGAGTCATCCGCAAGGCGATCGTGTGGCTCAGGCGGTCGGCTGAAGCCGCGATGGCGGGCGCGGCCCTGGTCGAGGCCGCCCGGCACCTCCGAAGTGCACTCGACCTTTCCGATGCTGAGTCCAAGGGGGACCTGTACGAGCGGTTGGGAGACGTGGGACTCGTCGACGGCGGCGTCGAGTCGTACCGTGAGGCGCTTGAAATCTACCGGCAGCGCGGCCGGTCCCCGGATCTCCAGCTCCGTGCGCTTGCCAAGCTGCTCACCGTCTACACCCGATCCCAGGGAGCGGTGGCCAGCCGTCCGTCGGTTGAGCAATTGGACGATCTCCGCGCGCAAGGGCGCGCCCTCCTCCCTGCTGCCGTCGATGTTGAAGCGAAGGCGATGTTTCTGGTCGCGGAGGGATTCTATCCCTTCTGGCGGGCGCTCGAGGGCGGCCTGTCGGACGAACAGGTCGCCGAAGCCGAGGCCAGCGGCCGGGAAGGGTTGAGGCTGGCTGAAGAGCTCGACAACATGAAGCTCCGCAGCATGGCCCTCGACGCGCTCGCGGGCTGCGTGCAGATCAGGGGGGATTGGAGAGAGGCGCGCCGGCTCACCTACCAGCGCCTGGGATTCATCGACCGCCTCGATCTCATCGAGCGGCTGGATACATATTCAGTCATCGCCTGGGGATCGGCGTTGCTTGGGGATCTGGAAGAAGCCGATCGCATCACCGCGACCGCGCTGGGCGGGCTCCAGCCCGGACAGGCGCCGACGTGGGCGCTGCATGCGGCCGCCTGGCGGATCTACGCGCTGACCCTGCGCGGGCGATGGGATGCGGCGGTCTCGGTGGCAGACCGCGCCATCCAGTTGTGGATCGAATCCGGGCGCATCGCCGCCGGATACGCCATGCGAGGATTCCTGGCCGCGATCGACATCGCCCGGGGCCGCCAGGACGATGCGGCGTTCGAGCGGCTCAAGGACGTCGTCGAGGAGATCAGCCAGGCTTTCGAGGCGCGGCGGAACGAATCCAGCGGGCGGAACATAGCCTATCTCGAATACACCGTGCGGGACAGAGCGTACCTTTCTGCGGACGTCGATGCCTTGGTGACGATTGTCAATCTATACAAGCCGAGGTTCTTGGGATCGGAGCGTCTTGAGCGCCTTCTTTCGCTGCTCGCCGATCGCCGGGCCGGCCCTGATCCGGTCGCGTTGCGGAGGTTTGCCGAATTCGCCCAGGCGGCCGGGATGCGCATCCTCGAGGCCCAAGCACTCAGATCGCTCGGCGTGGGTACCGGTGACGCGGCTGCCCTATCGCAGGCCGTCGAGATGTTCACTCAAGCGGACGCCGTGCCCTATGCCGCCCGGTCCCGCATTGAGCGCGGCAGGCTCACCGGAGATCAACACGACGTCGCCGCCGGGACGCGCGTTCTCGAGACTCTCGGGGATTTCGACTACCTTTCCCGGGTCGAGCGATCCATCCCCAGGCAAGGGTGACTATCCTTCAGCCCTCGGGCCGCGCTTGAGACGGTCGGCAGGCGGTGGCTAGATCAGCCTCAACCGCTTTCTCGTCCGCGCGTCCGGCCACCAGAGGTAGCGTCTCAGATCGATCCGGCCGTCACGCCCGACGCGGATCCCGTCCCGGCGCAACGCGCGGCGGTGTCCTTCCCGCCCTTCCGTGAAGCCGGCGATGAGATCTCCCGACCGGTTCACCACCCGCTGCCACGGCGCGGCCTCGCCGGAATGCGCGATCCATCCCACCTCCCGGGCCCCGCGGGGTCGCCCGGCCAGGGTCGCGATCTGCCCGTAGGTCATCACCCGCCCGCGCGGGATCGCGCGAACGATCGCATGGACCCTGGCGCGGAATGTCGGCGGGTCGATCTTCAACTGGGCTGGGGGGCGCGGGGAGCGAGCAGCGCGAGAAGCTCGGTCAGGGTGCGGACCCGCGGTGAGACCTCGGGGTGGTCGTCGAATCGGTCCAGAAGCACGGCGTGCAATCCCGCGTGCTGCGCCGCCATGAAGTCGCGTTCGAGGTGATCCCCAACGCTGATGGTCCGCTCCGCCGGTGCGCCGAGGCGCTCGAGGGCGATGCGGAACAGGCCCGGGTCAGGTTTCCACACGCCCTCCTCCGATGACGTGATCACCGACTCGAAGTAGTGCCGGATGCCCAGCCGGTCGAGCGTCGCGGAGAGTGAGGGCTCCCAGTTCGAGACCACGGCGAGGCGGTACCCTACGGCCCGCAGCCGGCGCATCGCCTGGCGCACGTCGCGGAATACCTTCATCTGCCGCCAGCCGTCGGCAAACCACGCTCCCAGGGCGACGTAGAGGTCGCGGCGGCGGGGCAGCAGCACATCCAGGAGGTCGCGTCCTACCTCGAGCCACATCCGCCGTTCTTCATCGGTCGTGTGCACCTGATGGATGAGGGAACGATAGCGGGCGTCCACAGCCTCCAGAGCTTCAGCGATCGCGTCACGCCGGACGATCTCATTGTGCTGAATGAAAAAGTCCTGGAGGAGGATGCGCAGGGGCCGCCGGTAGGCGATGAGCGTATCGCCGGCGTCGAAGAGGATGGTGTCCACGCCGGTGATCACCGGCGCCGTCCCATGAGTAGAGGTGCCGCGCGGCAGAGAGGGCGCATCGGGCAGGAGGGACAGGCGGGATTGCGTGCCGTGCACACCGTCGCTCCAAGCTCCATCACTGCCTGATTGAAGTCGTAGCCGTCTCGCTCCGGCAGGAGCGCGGCGGACAGCCGCCACAGGACGGCGTCGGGGGCCCGGCCGCCGCCGAAGAACACCCGCCGGAGCACGCGGCGCACGTTCGTGTCGACGATCGGCGTCGGCTTCTCAAACGCGAAGGTCAGGACCGCACCCGCGGTGTACGGGCCGATGCCCTTCAACGACAGCAACTCCTCGCGTGTTGCGGGCAGGCGTCCGCCGTAGCGGCGGACGGCGGTCCGGGCGATGTCGCGCAGGCGCCGGGGCCGGACATTGTAGCCGAGCGGATACCACAGTTCACGGACCTCCCGGGTGGAGGCGCGGGCGAGCACATCCAGCGATGGATAGGCGCGGATGAACTCACGGTACTTTGGGATCACGCGGCTGACCTGAGTCTGTTGGAGCATGACCTCTGAAACGAGGATTCGGTATGGATCCCGTGTGCGCCGCCAGGGCAGCAGCCGGCGGTTGTGCGCGTACCAGTGGAGGAGGCGGCGGATGAAGGCAGCCCGACGCCCGGGATGGATTCGAGAGCCGGGGATCACGAAGTCGGGATTCGCCGCCGTCCCCGGCCGCCCTCCGGAATGTTCAGCGCGCAGCCAGCCGTTGCCGGCGGCGCAGCTGCCAGAGCAACAGCACAACAATCAAGACGAAGATGAGCAGACCGACACCGCTCCGGCCTCGGCGCAATCCCACACCCTGCGGACCCAGGGCGGCGAAGAGCAGCCGGTTGGTCCCGCCGATCTGTTGCGTCCAGATGAGGTCGACCGCCCCGCGTCCTGTCCCCAGGATCGGATAGCGGTTCTGACCATCCTGCATGACTCGCTCGATCCCGAGCCACCGGTCGGTCCGCCGCCGGAGCTGCAGGTGACCCTTGCTCTCCCAGACCGCGGTGATGCGTCCTCCGGCATCTGCCGCGACGCTTGGATGGGAGGCGGGCTGTGCGCCGGAGATGGGCGTGGGAGTACTCCAGCGGCCGGGGCCTTCGGCAAAATGGATCTGCGGGCCGCCGGATCCGCGGTGCTCCCAGACGAGGAAGACGCGATCAGCGGGACCGAGAGCGAGCGCGACGGCGAAGGCGTCGATCGTCCCCGACGTGATCTGCTGTGGATTCTCCCATTTCGTCTGCCGGCGCGCGTACCGCACCTGGTACGCCCGGACGTCGAACTGGTACCAGGCACTGTGCAGCACTCCCGACGGGTCGATGGCCAGCGCGGGGTTGATCGAGTCGGGAATGCCCGGAGAGATCACTATCGGCTCGCTCCACCGACCTCTTGTGAGGCCGCTGTACATGATCTCGTAGATCGAGCCGTGGCGGGTCCGCACCTGCGGGGCCTGGTTCCTGATGCCGTACCACACCACGTGCAGATCGCGGTCTGGAGCGACGGCGACGGCGGGGACGCCGGCGTAGGCATCGCCCGGCGAGATCTTGACCGGACCGCTCCACCGTCCCCCGGAGAAACGCGAGTAGTAGACATGACCGACCGGTTCATACGTGGTCCAGACGGCGTGCAGGGTGCCGTCAGGCTCCACCGCCAGAGCTGGATAGCGGGAGTGCAGAGCACGCCGGGTGAGCTGTGTATTGCGCCAAGTTCGTCCATCCGCCGAAGACGCGATGAAGATCTGATCGACATCGCCGACGGGTTTCACATATACGAGGTAGATTCTTCCCGCCGCATCCCGCCCTAGTTTCGGCTGGCTGTTTCCCTCGGTGGCCTCTTCGGATACGCGGTCGGCCACGACGACCTGTGCCGCGGCGGGCGCCGATACGATGAGCAGCAAAGTGATGAGGAGTAGGACCGATCTGATCACGTCCTATAGGATTCCGACCATGGAACGACCATCCTCCAGCGGGGAACGCCGCCGGTCGAAGAGAAATCACGGTAGACATGAGCAACGAAGTCGACATGCGCAGTGAGATGGATGCGTACGCCAACCCGCTGGCTCTCGGCAGGCAGCCGGTCTTTGCCCGCCACGGGATCGTCGCCACCGGTCATCCCCTGGCTTCCGCCGCCGGTCTGCACGTACTGCGCGAAGGCGGCAACGCGGTGGATGCGGTGATCGCGGCCTCCGCTGTGCTCGGTGTCGTCCAACCGATGATGTCAGGGTTGGGCGGCGACACATTCCTTGTCCTCTGGCGCGCCGATGAGCAGCGCGCCTATGCGCTCAACGGGAGCGGCGTTGCCCCCTATGCCGCGAACCGGGAGTGGTTCACGTCCCGCGGACTTCAGAAGATGCCCCTGCGCGGGATGCTTTCGGTGTCCGTTCCTGGTGCGGTGGACGCGATGGTGGAAGCGCTTGACCGCTGGGGCTCGGGCCGTTTCGCGCTGTCCCGGCTCCTCGAACCGGCCATCGACTACGCGGAGCATGGTTTCCCCGTTGCGCGGCGGGTGGCCGGATGGATCGCGGACTCCGCGCCGGTGCTCAGCAAGTTTCCCACGTCGGCAAGGATCTATCTGCCGGACGGCCGTCCACCTCAGGTGGGCGAAACTCTTGCCAATCCCGATCTTGCGCGCAGCCTCCGCGCTGTTGCAGATGGAGGACGCGAGGCGTTCTATGGCGGCGATCTGGCCGAGCGCTTCGCCGCCTACATGCGGAACCATGGCGGATTGCTCACGGAGCGTGAATTCGCAGACCATACCTCCGAGATCCACGATCCCATCAGCACCGACTATCGTGGCTACACGGTTTGCGCGACCGCTCCCCCCTCCCAGGCCGTGATCCTGCTCGAGATGTTGAACATCCTCGAGGGATTTGCGCCCGCGGACCTGCGCTGGGGCACGGCGCGGGGCATTCACCTCATGGTCGAGGCCAAGAAGCTGTCGGTCGCGGACCGGCTTGCCTACCTGGGGGACCCGCGAAAGGTCGACATCCCGCTGGAGGTCCTCCTTTCGAAAGACTTCGCGGGGCGCCGCCGCCGGGAGATCGACATGCGGGCCGCTCTTCCTGTCGCGGTTGCGGGGACGCTGCCCGAGGCGGTGGGCGACACGACGTACCTCTGTGCAGCGGACGGCGCCGGCAATGTCGTCTCCATGATCACCAGCCTTTCGGCCGCGTTCGGGTGCGGTGAGGTCATCGAGGGGACGGGGATCGTGCTCAACAACCGGGCCGGCCGCGGGCTCACCGTGGATGAGGGACACCCGAACTGCGTCGCCCCAGGGAAGAGGACGATGCACACGCTCATGCCGTTCCTCGCGCTTCGAGAGGGTCGGCCCGCTCTGGCCTGGGGCACGCCCGGTGGGGACGGCCAGCCTCAATGGAACACGCAGGCGTTTTCCGCGCTCGTCGACGGCGGCATCGAGCTGCAGGCCGCTGTGGAGCTGCCGCGGTGGACGAGCTTCCCGGCGACCGACCCGTCGAATCTGCCGGCCCCGTTCGAGCTTCGAGTCGAGGCAGGATTCCCGTCCGAGACGCTACGCGAACTCGAGGCACTCGGGCACTACGTCAAGCACCTGGCCGCGCGCAGTACGATGGGAGGAATGCAGGCCATACGCGTGCATCAAGGTGTGTACGAAGGGGCCTCTGACCCCAGAGTGGATGGGTGCGCGATCGGCTTCTGAGGCGCCGCCCTGGGGCGAGTTACTTGTGAGATCAGCGGAAAAGGCAACCAGATCGGCGGAGGTGGGCGGGTGCAGGAGATCAGGCACGAGCGAACGTTAGTGTTCCTCAAGCCGGACGGGGTGCAGCGCGGGCTGATCGGCGAAGTGCTCGGCCGTTTTGAGCGCGCCGGACTGAAGGTCGCCGCGATGAAGATGGTACGGGCCGGGCGGGATCTGCTGGAACATCACTACCCTAATGATGAATCGTTCTTGCGCACTCTCGGCGGGAAGACAAAGGAAGCCTTCGCCGCCTACGGGCTCGACGTCAAAGCGCAGACCGGGACCGATGATCCGCTGGCGATCGGCCGCCAGGTGCGTGGGTGGCTGATCGACTACGTCTCGTCCGGTCCGGTGGCGGCGTTCGTCCTCGAGGGGATCCATGCTGTGAGCGTGGTGCGCAAGCTCGTGGGCGATACTCTTCCCTACCGCGCCGCGCCGGGATCGATCCGCGGGGACCTCTCGATCGACTCCCCGACGGTGGCGAACCTCATGAACCGGCCTGTCCGGAATCTCATCCACGCCTCAGGATCGGTGGAAGAGGCCGGGATGGAGATTGCGCTGTGGTTCCGCCCTGAAGAGCTGCACGAGTACCGCCGCGCCGACGAAGCCACGATGTTCGGTCAGCCACCCGCGCCGGGTACCGGGTCATGAAGAGCGTGGAGAAGCAGGCGGCGACCTTTGACGCTCATGCAGGTCAACCCGGCTGTCAGGCGGGGGATGCTCATCATCTCGCTGGTCATGATGGCCGCAGGCGTTAGATCGGTCTTCCGCCGTCCAGGGTCGCCGGCGATACGGATCATGACCGCCGCGTTCAGCGCGCTGACCACAGTGGTCGTTGTGTGGTCGCTGATCCGGTTTGGATTGTGACGCTCAGACGGTTCCGGAACGAGGACTCCACCACGGCGATATCACGGGAGCAGCCTGCCGAGCATCCAGAAGCTCCCCGAGAGGAAACGCCCCTCGGCGGGCGGCCCTCCGAGGGTCTCCTCGTCCGTGCAGACGGACAGCGTCACGCCGTGCGGCATGACCTGGATCTCCCAGAACCGGGCTCCCGTCACGGGGTTCACCCGGCCGTGCGCCGAGGTGATCCACCCGCTGAACAGCGCCGTGGATTCCTGGAATCCCTCCGTATGTTCGTCCGCCCCGAAGTGAGCCGCCGCCGTGAATGAGCCCGGGGGGAGGCGGTAGACGTCGCCCGGGGCGCGCTGGTAGTCGGGCTCGCTGTCGAACAGTTCCGCCTCGTGGGCCAGCGCGGCCAGCTCGACACGCTGCAGACTGGGGAAGGAGACGAGCCGCGTGCGGGCGAGCGCGTAGTTCACCAGGTCGGCCCGCAGGGGGAACGCCCCCGAGAACGGCTCGTCGTCTTCGACGGGCTCCAGCCAGCCGTCGATCCAGCCTTCCATCTCCTCATCGGGGTCATCGCCGGCCCCGATCACGGAGATCCGGTAGGGGTGTCCGGCGGAATAGAACGGAACGGCCCCGATCACTTCTCCTTCGGGATTCACGTGCGCCCAGATCTCCACCCCGCCGCCGGGAGCCCAACGCACGATCGCGCTCCCATCACCCGCCACCGTGCGCACGCCTTCTTGCGCCGCTCGACGCGCCAGCGTCCAGTATCCATTCATGTCCTGGACGGGGAATCCGATACACGCGAAGTGGCTGGCCATGGCTAGTCGATAGATGTGGACACGCTAATGCACGCGGGCGAAGTAGTCCTCATCGAGGATGGCGTAGAGGATGGTGTCGTACCATCGCCCGCCGTAGTAGAGCTTCTTGCGTGCTGTGCCTTCGCGCCGGTAGCCGGCTTTCTCCAGCGCCCGCTGGCTGGCGATGTTGTCGATCCGCGCTTCGGACTGCAGGCGGTGGAGGTTGAGGACCTCGAAGGCAAACTTGGTCCGGATCCGCATCACGTCGGTCCCGTACCCTTTTCCCCAGGCGGACTTCTCGCCGATGACGATGCCGGTCGTGCCCAGCCGGAGGCGCCAGTTGATCCCGTGGATGCCGGTGAACCCGATGTGCCTGCCTTCCTCGTCGAGGATGGCCCAGGCGAAGTCGGCGTCGCGCTTCTGCGCCCGCTCCATCCATTGCTCTTCCATGCCCGGCGTCACGCCTGCGACGTTCAGCAGATAGTGCGTGACCTCCGGATCGTTGAACCATCGGAGCGCGTTGTCGAAGTGAAGCCGCCTGTCCACCGGGACCAGCCTGACCTTCTCTCCCTGCAATCCGATGATATCCGTCATGACGGATTCCCTCCCGCTTCGCTTCGACTCACTCCTTCGCGTTGGGGTGCCATGGCCCTCGTTATACTGATTCCGTGAAGAGCGGCGACGCAACCCTCCGGTTTCCGGATGGATTCCGCTGGGGCACCGCCACCAGCGCCCATCAGGTCGAAGGGGACAACGTCGCCAACGACTGGTGGGCCTGGGAAGCCCAGCCTGGGCGGATCCTCAATGGAGACCGCTCGGGTCCGGCCTGCGGCTGGTGGACCCATGCCGAGGAGGACTTCGATCGCGCCGCCGCCCTGGGCCAGAACGCCCACCGCTTGTCCATCGAGTGGAGCCGGATCGAACCCTCCCCCGGCCGGTGGGATGAGCCGGCGCTCGAGCGCTACCGGTCGATGCTCGCGGCGCTGCGATTGCGCGGCATCGAGCCGATGGCCACACTCCTCCACTTCACTGTCCCGCTCTGGTTTGCCGAACGCGGCGGCTGGACTCGAGAGGATGCTCCCTTGTTGTTCGGGCGCTTCGTGGAGCGGGTCGTTCCGGCGCTCTCAGACCACTGCGATCTCTGGTGCACGTTGAACGAGCCGATGGCCTGGATCTTCTCGGCGCTCGTCGCGGGACGGTGGCCCCCCGGAAAGCGGTCGCTCCCGGCCGCGATGCGGGCGGCCTCCGGGCTCGCCCGCGCGCACGGCGCTGCCTACCGTGCCATCCACCGCGCCCAGCCACAGGCCCGAGTCGGGTTCGCCAACTACTTCCGGCTGTTTGATCCGGCCAACCCCCGCTCGCCCCTGGATCGTCTCATCGCCGAACGGCAGGATCGCTTCACCAACCGGTCGTTCCTCGATGCGGTGACCACAGGGCGCGTCCGCGCGTTGCCATGGGTCGCGAACATCTCCGAAGCGGCGGAGACCGCGGACTTCATCGGCGTGAACTACTACACGCGCGATCTCGTCCGCTTCGATCTCTCAGTGCCGCGGCAACTCTTCGGGCGCAACTTCCCCGGGCCGGGATCGCCGGTCAGTGACGGCGCGTACGGTGTGATCTACCCGGAAGGGATGCATCGTGTGCTCCGCCTGGCGGGACAGTACGGCCGGCCGATCTACATCACGGAAAATGGAATCCCAGACCAGGACGATGATCAGCGGGCCGCGTTCATCACCGCGCATCTCCGCGAGGTATGGCGGGCCATCAAAGAAGGCATCGACGTGCGCGGATACTATCACTGGTCCCTCGTGGACAACTTTGAATGGTCATACGGATGGTCGCTGAAGTTCGGCCTGATTGAAGTGGATCCACAGACACGGGCGCGCCGCGTGCGTCCCAGCGCGCACGTCTACGCTGAGATCTGTCGGACCAATGCGCTCGGACCGGAGATGGACCATCTCCACGACCGGTCCGGCTCAGCAGATCGGAGTCAGTCAGAAGCCTGAATATTCTCGATGTGAACCGGCTCGAGATCCTCCGCGGGAGTGAACCCGAAGGCCCGGGAGTAGAAGTAATGCTCGGCTCCCAGGGCTCGCTTGATCGTCTCCGCCCGGCGGAATCCATGCTGCTCGCCCTCAAATGCGAGGTAAGCTACGGGAATACCCTTCGCCCGGAGGGCGTCCACCATCATCTCCGACTGGTTCGGCGGAACGACCCGGTCCTCCAACCCCTGGAAGAAGATCACGGGAGCGCTGATCTGATCCGCAAAGAACACAGGTGAACGCGCCCGATAGAGGTCCAGCCGCTCAGGGTACGGGCCGATCAACGTGTGATCGTACTGCGATTCGAACTTATGCGTGTCCTTGTGCATGGCGATGAGATCGCTCACCCCGTAGTAGGATGCACCGGCGTGAAACACGTCGCGGAAGGCCAGGGCGCACAGCGTCGTGTACCCGCCCGCGCTCCCACCGCGGATCGCGAGGCGGTCACCGTTGACGAGTCCCCGGCCCGCCAGGTAACGTGCCGCGTTGACACAATCATCCACGTCCACGACGCCCCACCGGCCGCGAAGCCGGTTGCGGTAGGAGCGTCCGTATGCCGTGCTCCCCCCGTAGTTGACGTCGATCACCGCGAATCCCCGGCTCGTCCAGTACTGGATCTCAAAGTTCAGGACGGCGGGAGAGAATGACGTCGGTCCGCCGTGGCTGATGACCAGCAGCGGCGGACGTTCCCCGGGCGGAGCAGCGACGTCTCTGTTTCGAGGCGGATAGAACCATGCGTGCGCGGTCAGCCCGCCTTCGGTCGGGAATTCGATCGGCTCCGGCGTCGACAGGTAGCCCGGGTCGATCGTCACCTTCCGCGATGCCCGGACGACCGCCGCCTTCCGCGTCTCGAGGTCCAGCGCGACCAATGAGAGGGGCTGCACAGGAGAGCCGCCGATGAAATAGACTGCCCGTCCCGCCGGCGTGACCTGGCGGATGAACGAGTAGGGTACGTCGATGACATCCAACGCCCGACTCCTGGTGTTCAGCAGGCCGAGCTTCGAGAAGCCGCCCGACGTGAAGGCGCAGACGATAGTCTCGGGATCAGCGAAGCCGTACGTGGACAGACGGAAGACCCACTGTGGGCCGCCGAACTCCGCGTCCATGGGCGCCAGCGGTGCGGCGTGTCCTTCGCTCTCTTCCCACCGGTACAGGTTCCACCACCCCGTACGGTCGGAGATGAAATGCAACGCGCCCTCAGGAGACCACTCCGGCTGGATCACGGACTCCTCGCCCCCGCCGGCGATGAGCTGTCGCTCGCCCAGTGATCCGTCTGGCCGGAGGGCTGCCGCCCAGAGCTCTGTTCCATCCCAGGGCATGTTGGGGTGGTTCCAGCTGAGCCAGGCCAGCCGGTCTCCACGGTGGTTCAGGCGCGGAGACGAGTAGAAGTCTGCGCCCTCGACGAGGACTCGCACCTCGCCGTCGCCGAACGGGATCGCCACCAGTGTGTTGACGGCGTCCTGGTCGCCGCGTGAATGGTCCTCGCGCACGCAGACGATCCGTCTGCGTCCTCGGTCGATGACTCCGTCGGCGTAGAACCAGGGGCCGCGGTCGGTGAACGGCTCCGGCGATGTCCCGGGATCAACCCGGTAGAGCCGCTGGTCGGTGAAGTTTGAGAAGTACACGGATCCGTCACAGACGATGAAATCGCCGCCCCCGTACTCGTGCACTCGGGTCCGTGCGTTGAAGGGAGGAGGAGTGATGTCGGATGTCCGCCCATCGGGGTCTTGGCGGACGATCACTTTACGGCCGCCCTCCGCCGGACGCAGTTCGCTCCAGTAGAGATCTCTACCATCGAGCATGATCTCGCTGAGGGCGACGGCTTGGCCGGCGACGATCTCAGCCGTGATCGGTGACTTCCAGGTGCCGTACGGCGCTGATGGCATGAGGCCCCCCGTCTTTCTTGCCTGTGCCCGTCAGCCCGAATTCTGACGAGGGCAGCCGGTTCCTGTGGGACGATAAGCCGAAGTTTACTGACCGGGGAGGTCAGTGCCGCCCCGCACGGGCGTTGGGAGGCGCAGGATGCGCCGGGCGTTCCCGCTCAATATCGCCGTCCGGTCCTCATCACTGAGGTCCATCTTGTCGAGGATGTCCACCTGTTCCTTGAGGATGTGATGCCGGTATCCACCCCACACCGTGGAGTCGGTGCCGAAGAGGATCCGCTGCGGGGTGAACGCGCGAATGGCGTCGCGGAAGATCTGCTCCAGCGACGGATGGCCCGGCGAATAGTCCCGCCAGTTGTTCGTCCCCGAGGTATCTACCCCCACGTTCTCGGTGTGGTAGGCGAGGAAGAGCGTTTCTCTGAAGAATCCCGCTCCGAAGTGCGCGATCAGAAACGTGACGTCCGGGAACTCTTTCACCGGCGCGGACAGCGGGAGCGGGTTCGCGAACGAGAGGTCGTAGAACGCGCCAACCGTGATCCCGAAGTGAAAGAGGATCGGCAGATCTGCTTCTGCCGCCGCCTCGTAGATCGGATAGAGGGCGCGATCGTTCGGGAGGAACCGCTGCGTGGGCGGGTAGAGCTTCAGGCCCGACAGTCCCATCGCCCGGAACCGGGCGACCTCTCGCCAGGCATCCGGGTGCTTGGGATCGACGAGCGACCCCCAGCCGATCAGCCGCGCCGGGTTGAGCGCGACGAACTGCGCCAGCTCTTCGTTGGCTCCGCCCATCGCGATGAAGGCGCCGGCTTCCACGCCCGCCGTGTCGAACGCATCCAGCCACGAACGCGCGTGATCCTCGAGCGTCAGCCCCTCCAGCTCCTTCATGCGCTCTTCGAACGTCTTCCCGCGCCAGCGCGCGGACTCCACCGCCTTCTGCCGGAAGACCGGCATGCGCTCCCGGCTCTGGCGCACCATGCCCGCGGTGAAGAGGTGGAGATGGCTGTCGAGGATCGTCATGTAGCCCTCAGATTACCATAGCGGCATTGAGTTCGGCCATTACCTCCAGATCGGACTCGCGAGCGGCCCGCTCCGGCAACGCCCCGCGCGCCCGCGTGCCCCCGATCTGTCCCAGCGCCCAGGCGGCATGGCCACGTACGATCGGATCCTTGTCCTCCAGCGCCTGCACCAGAGCGGGCACGGCCCGGCTGTCACGAAGGTTGCCCAGCGCCACCGCCGCGTTGCGGCGTAGGCCCTGCCGTTTCGCGCGTTTGATTGCGCTGTGGCGGAACCGCTCCTGGTACGTCGGTTCGTCGATGTGCAGCAAGTCGACGAGATCGGGGAACGGGACGTCTCGTCTGGGTGCGAACTCGGCGTGCCGGCCCTGGTGGACGAGGGTATTATGCGGGCACACATCCTGGCAGACATCGCACCCGTAGACCCATGTGCCCATGAGCGGGCGCAGATCCCGCGGGATCCAGCCGCGAAGCTCGATGGTGAGATACGAGATACAGCGCCGCGCGTCCACGACGAAGGGGGCGACGATGGCTCCCGTCGGGCATCGGTCCAGACAGATCCGGCACTGCCCGCAGGAGCCTTCCATCGGCAGATCCGGCTCCAATTCGAGATCGGTGAGGACTTCCCCAAGGAACACGTAGGAGCCGTATCCGGCCTTCGTGATAAGCATCGTATTCTTGCCGAACCACCCGAGCCCGGCCCGCTGGGCCAGCGCCCGGTCGAGCAGCGGTCCGGTATCGACGTAGTAGCGGGCGACAGTTGCTCCGCGTGCCACGAGGAATGCGCTGAGCGTGTCGAGCTTCCCCTCCATCACATGGTGATAGTCGGTGCCCCAAGCGTACGCCGATACCCGGCCGCGCAGCGCATCGTCGTCAGGCGGCGGATCGTCCCAGTGGTAGGCGAGGGCAACCACAACGGCCGACCGCGCTCCGGACACGGCCTCCGCCGGCCGGGCAGCGCGCGCGGAATGCCGGGCCATGTAATCCATTTCCCCATGCATGCCGGCGGCGATCCAGGTCTCGAGACGGCGATCGTGCGGGGTCAGTCGGCCGGTCGTGGTGATTCCGACGAGATCGAAGCCGATCGATCGAGCGCGCTCCTTGATGCTCTGAGCGAGTGAATCCGACATCCGTCCTTCCATTGTAGGGCTCTTCGACCGCTTCGTTTGCCTCTCGCCTCACTCGGGGAAAAGAAGACCGGACTATTAGCTCGTGTGGCACGCCGTCGGCCGCCTGTGCGGGCCGGAAGCGTTCTGCGCGGCGGAAAGGAGGCGATCAGATGCTCTGGACGCTGTTTGTGATTCTCCTCATCCTCTGGCTGGCCGGATTCGGCTTCCATGTCGCGGGCAATCTGGTTCACCTGCTGCTCGTGGTAGCCCTCATCGTCTTGATCTACAATATGGTGACGGGCCGCAGAACGGTTGTGTAGGGTGTCCTCAGCCGCGGCCCCGGTCCATCTCGGCCTGACCGCCGGGGTGGCCGGGGCTTTTGAGTTTCTGCTAGAATGAGTGTTGCCTTCGCTCCGCGGTAGCTCAACGGTAGAGCGTCCGGCTGTTAACCGGAGGGTTGTAGGTTCGAATCCTACCCGCGGAGCCAAGGTTCGAACATCTTTGATAGTGCCCGGGCACTCAGCAAGTCTTCGAACCATCACCAGCCGGTCTTCCTCAGTCATCGCCCGGGGTTGGTCGTCCCGCGCATTTTGATCGGCGCGCACGCTCCGTCCGCTCCGTGTGGCCT
>DATDEG010000132.1:0-10182 GCA_036523465.1 bacterium | reverse complement strand
TCGTTTCAACGGGGGTGCTCGGATCCTCGTCGACTATCGTGCCGCAGTCCTGGCAGGTCACCACAACTTCCGGGTTCTGGCTAGACACTCTCGATTCGACTCCCTTCTAAGGCACCACTAGGGCACCAACAGCAAAGGATAGTGAAACGCGGGATCGGCGAAATCG
Organism: bacterium; assembly: GCA_036523465.1. Lineage (GTDB taxonomy): Bacteria > Sysuimicrobiota > Sysuimicrobiia > Sysuimicrobiales > Kaftiobacteriaceae > Kaftiobacterium. Next base: position 10,016 of record DATDEG010000132.1, on the reverse strand, counting down.
CCAAATCCCGCGCTGCTCTTGGCTATTTCTGGTCGGGCCGCCCGGACTTGAACCGGGGACCTCCTGAACCCCATTCAGGCGCGCTACCATGCTGCGCTACGGCCCGACGTCTTCCGCTACTATACCATGCGGCGGTGGACTGAGCACCGCCCCGCATCACCCTGCGCGATCGCGTCGCTCGATGTCTTCGAGGTGCAACCTGTGGAGAAGGCGATGGGCAAAGGGCGCGATGAGCACCGCGGCGACGGCGAGAAAGGCGACGCCGGCGTAGAGTGCATAGAACGAGGCGAACAGCTTCCCCGCCCGCGTACCCAGCTCTGAGACCTCCCCCATCCCCCCGAGGATCATCGCGGCATTGAGGAGCGCATCGATCCACGAGAATCTCGCGATGAAATGATACCCGAGGATGCCGATCGCTAGCGAGAAGACGACGAAGCCCAGGGCCACGAGGGCGTGCGCGCCGACTCTGTGGAAGAAGCGCGATCGGGGCAGGAGTGGATCAGACCGGTGCTCGTAGTGGAGCATCCCACTCCGGCGCCTCCCGACTACTCGGGGCAGTTCAGGCACGGCTCGGTCCCCAATCTCTGCCGGGTGCGCACGAACGGTACCTGCGAGACGACCCCAACGTACACTCCTCCCAACACCAATGCCATCCCCGAGAGTAAGGCTGGATGGAACGGTGTCCGTTCCAGTACGGCGGAGAGCGTGACGGCGACGATCGGAAACAGGACGAATTGGTAGGCCACCGATGAGGCTGACCAGTGCTTGAGCACGAACAGAAAGAGCACAAAGAGCGTGCTCGACCCGGCGATCACCAAGTAGAGCAATGCGGTCCAGGTCGGCAGCTGAGTGTGCAGCACCCGCGGCTCGTTCGCTACCAGTGAGAGTATCAGCAGGCCGAACGCACCGGTGAGCATCGCGACCGCGTTGGTGGTCAGCGGGTGACTCGCGGGGAACCACTTCACGATGACCGATCCCTCTGCGGGCCAGACGGCCGCGGCGCAGACGGCGAGGAGGGAGAGTGCGGGAACGGCCTCGCTCGCGGATCCTCTGAACACCGCGGCCACACCGAGCACAGCCACCGCTCCGCCGGCCAGGAGGCGCCATCGGAACGAATCCTGCCTTTGGAGGACGGCCAAGCCGAAGGTGAGCAGCGGGGTCAGGGCGGCCACCACCGCAGCGAGGCCGGCGGAGACGTGCCGGAGCCCCCAGTACGCGAATGCATAGAAGGCGCCGAAGCGAAGAAGCGGATCGAGGCGCCCCAGAACGGCGGCAACTCACGGTTGCTGAAGCGCACGGCCACGAAGTTCGACCCGCCGATGATCACCACGGCGAGAAACGCGGCCGGGATCCAACGGTTCGTCCGGCTGGGAGCCTCACTCATGCCCCAGGCCTTCGGGCGGGCCGCTCGTGCATCCTTCCCCGCGGGACGCGGGCGGTCGAAGAATTGAACAGAAAGCTAGTTCTGCGCGGCCGCGGGAACGACGGGGAACGGCTTCAGCTGGTTCTGCGCTTCGTGCCAGACGTCGGGTGCCTCAGGGCGCCACGTCGCGATCCCGATGTCGGCAGAAAGCCAGGCCTCCGCGACCTGCTTGTTCTTGAAGGCGAAGTTCAGCCGCTGCACAAGTGTCAACGCGTCATCGTCCCATGTCTCCGGCAGGATGGCGACGAAGCGGCCGTCCTCGAGGCGGCCGACGTAGTCACTCCCCCGCAGGTGCTCGGTCAGCCACCTGGCGACGGCGGCGGGGTATCCGACACCCGCCCCCTCCGGCGGATGCGGGATGACGAGGGCCAGCGAGAACGGCACGCCGGTCCGATCCGCCCGGCGGAGCTCGGATTGGTAGACCTCCTGGATGAAATCGGATGTGTACGCGCCGGTCTCGGGATCACGGATGACACGGTCGGCGAGTCGACGAAGGACGATGCGTCGAAGTCCCAAGACGACTAGCAGCAGCGCAATCGTTGCGACCGCCAGCATGACGGTCGTAAACTCCGGACTGTCCAATGAGTCCCCCTTCCACGGCTTATGCCCGGGGGACCCCGCGGACAGTCTTGTTTTGCGCGCGGTCTGTGATCTTGAGCTCGGTGCCAGCGAAAAGTCTGACGATGTTGAGCCTGTGTCGATAAGAGGAGAACACCAGGGCGAGTCCGCCAAACGCGAGATGCTCCCAGGGCTCTCTCCGCAGGCCCATGGTCAACGGGACGGTGGCCATCGCCAGGATCGAGGCCAGCGAGGCGTATCGGGTCAGGGCGGCGATGACCAGCCACGCGGCGACGGCTACGCCGGCCGCCGCCGGGGACAGGGCAGCGAGCACACCGAACGAGGTGGCAATCCCCTTCCCGCCGGCCAATCGCATGAACGCCGACCAGTTGTGTCCGATGATCGCCGCGAGACCTGCCAGCACCTCTCCCCATGGGGGAACGGCCAGGGTCCGGGCCACTAGGACGGGCCCGGCGCCTTTCAGGGCGTCGATGAGCAGGACGAGGATCGCCACGGGGAGCCCGGCCACCCGGTAGACGTTGGTCGCCCCGATGTTGCCGCTGCCGACGGTTCTGATATCAACCCCGCGCAGCCACCGGATGATCAGCAACCCCGTGGGGATGGAGCCGATGAGGTAGCCGGCCAGCACGGCGAGCGCGGTCACGAAGGCGACACCTCCCGGCTGCGCTCCCGAGGACGGAAGAGGAGCCGGACCGGCGTCCCCTCGAAGTCGAAGGCGCGGCGCAGGCGTCCTTCGAGATAGCGTGCATACTCATCGGGGAACAGGCTTGGATCATTGACGAACAGGACGATCGTAGGAGGGTGCGCGCCGGGCTGGGTGGCGTAGTAGATCTTTCCCTGCCGGCCGAATCGGTCCGCGGGGGGGAAATGTGCCTGCTCGGCCTGCTCGATGATCCGGTTCAGCTTCCCCGTGGACACCCGCCGTCCGTGGGCATCGGCGGCCCGGAGGATCTGGCCGAACAGTTCCGGGATGCCCCACCCCAGCGGAGCCGACGTGACGACGATCTCCGCGTAGCCGACGAAGCGGAGACCGGACCTGACACGGTCCAGCATCGCCCGGTGTGGTTCTGGGGAGCGGGAGACGCGGTCCCACTTGCTCACCGCCACGACAAGCGCGCGGCCGCGCTCGAGCGTGTATCGCGCAATCTCCTGATCCTGCTCCACGATCGGCTCCGTCGCATCCAGGACGAGGACGACGACATCCGCACGGTCGATGGCGCCCAGCGACCGGCCGGCGCTGAACCGCTCGAGCGGACGATCGATCCTCGCTTTGCGCCGCAGTCCTGCCGTATCGACGAGCACGAAGGTCCGGCCGTCGCGGAGAAAGGGAGTGTCTACGGCGTCGCGCGTCGTCCCCGGGACCGCATCGACGATGACCCGGTCTTCGCCCAGGATCGCATTGAGCAGCGATGACTTCCCGACGTTGGGCCGGCCCACCAGCGCGACCCGCACGGCAGGCGGAAGCCCCGGCTCGGGTCCGCGCTCGGGCAGCCTGGCCACGACGGCGTCCATGAGATCGTTGATGCCAAGCCCGTGGATCGCCGACACAGACATCGGGTCGCCGAGTCCCAGGGCAAAGAAGTCGTAGATCCCCGGATGATCGGGGCGGTCCGCCTTGTTCACGGCGAGCACCACCGGCCGGCGGCTCTCCCGCAGACGCTGCGCGACCTCGTGGTCCTCGGGCACGACCCCGTCCCCGGCATCGACGACGAAGATAATGACATCGGCCTCGGCGATCGCGCGCTCCGCCTGGACGCGCACCTGGGCGGGAATCGATTCGGCTGCATCACTGATCAACCCCCCGGTGTCGACGAGCGTGAAGGCGCGGTTCCCCCACGAGGCCGGGGCGTAGAGCCGATCACGGGTGATGCCGGGGTGACCCTCGACGATGGCCAGGCGGCGTCCGATGAGGCGGTTGAAGAGAGCCGACTTCCCGACGTTGGGCCTGCCGACGATGGCGACGACGGGACGGGCGACCAAGTCAGGTCGCGGCGACCGGCGCCTCTCGGCCGATCTCCTCGAGGCGGGCGAGCACCTCGGCGATGATCCACTCCGGCGTGCTGGCGCCTGACATCACCCCGACCCGGCCGACTCCCGCGAACCACGAGGGCGACAACTCGGTGGAGGTCTCAACGTGGTACGTGGGGATACCGTGGCCCCGCCCGATCTCAGCGAGGCGCGTTGTGTTCGAGGAATGATGCCCGCCGACGATGACCAGCGCGTCCACCTCGTCGATCATCCGGCCCGCTTCTTCCTGCCGGACGGTGATCGCCGGACACAACGTATTGACGACGCGCAACTCCTTCGTACGCAGACTGAGATCGCCGACGATCTGCCTGAAATTCTCCTGAGACTGTGTCGTCTGCGACATCACCGCGATCCGGCCGCGGAGCTTGACCTGCGCGGCCTCCTCACGCGTGTGCACCACGGTGACGGCGTCGCCGAGAACCTCCTTGAGCGTGACCATCTCGGGGTGACCGTGGTCGCCGACGACGATGAGCTGATACCCTTCGTCCACAAGCTTGTAGGCCAGGGAGTGGGCGCGGATGACGACCGGGCACGTGGCGTCGACGATCCGCATCCCGCGGGACTTTGCTGCTTCCAGTACCGCATGCTCGACGCCGTAGGCGGAGACGACGAACGCCTCCCCCTCCAGCTCGTCGAGTGACCCGGCGACGCGAACACCGTCGTCTTCAAGCCGCCCGACGACCTGAGGATTATGGATGAGGGGACCCCAAGTGGCGACGGCGCCCTGGGCGCCGTCCGCGGCGCTCGCCGCCATCTCCACGGCGCGCTTCACGCCGCCGCAGAACCCCATGTGGCGCGCCACGACGATTTCCATCGTTCCTAGCATACAATGCGCTGAAGGCATGTCAACGCGGCGTCCCCCGCATCCCCCCTCCGCGCGCAGACCGCAGGATTGCCTTACAGCGCGCCGTATAGGGTGAACGCATGTCCGCGCGCTGCTTCATCATCGTCAACCCCGCCGCCGGCAGAGGGCGCGCCCGACGCGCCTGGGAGACCACGATCCGACAGATGCTGCGCTCCGGCGGCCTGCTCTTCGACGAGGTCTACGAGGAGCGGCCCGGGGCAGCCGTCCCGTTGGCCGATCAGGCCGCGCGGGACGGCTACGATGTGATCGCCGCGGTCGGCGGCGACGGGACCATCCACGAAGTGCTCAACGGCATCCTCGCGCCAGAGGTGGCACGCCGACCGGCGCTCGCCGTCATCCCCGGTGGAACGGGGAACGACTTCGCCCGCGGCGTGGGCGTCCCCAAGGACATGGTCACCGCGGCGCGCCTCCTCCTCGACGGCGGCCGGCGCCGGCTGGTAGACGTCGGCCGCGTGAACGACCGGTACTACGGAACGATCTCCGGGGTCGGATTCGACGCGGAAGTCGCCGCGGAGGTGAACCGGTGGCCGAAATGGGTCGCCGGCACGATCGTCTACACCGCGGGGATCCTCAAGAAGCTCATCACGTATCGTAGCGCTCCATCGCGCATCACGATCGACGGCGAGGTGCTCGAACTGCCGATGTTCCTCATCGCCGCCGCCAACACACCATGGTACGCAGGCGGGATGTTCATGGCGCCGCACGCGCGGCCTGATGACGGGCGGCTGGAGGTCATCCTGGCCCGTGACCTGACGAAGCTCGAGACGCTCGCCGTCCTCCCGAAGGTGTTCTCCGGCGACCATCTGAAGCACCCGAAGGTGTCGCACCGGCCGGGGCTCGAGATCCGGGTGGAGAGCGACGTGCCTCTCGCCATCCACGCCGATGGAGAGACGGTCGGCCGTGTGCCCGCGGTATTCCGCGTCCTTCCTCAGGCTCTCGAGGTCATCGTCCCGGCCGGCCGCTGATCGTCCGGCAGCATCTGCTCGATCTCCGTCATGATGCGTCGGCCCCAATGCGCGAGCGTTTCGTGGTCGAGACGCCCGTCGATCTTCGGGACGTGAAGCAGCGTGCCAAAGCGCACCGTGACTCGCTCGAACCGCGGCCACCGCGCGCCTTTCGGGAGGATCCGGTGGCTGTTCACCACCGCGGCGGGCAGCACCGGGACGCCGGTCCGGAGGGCGATCATCGCCGCCCCCGGCTCCGCGTCGCGCAGGCGTCCATCCAGGCTGCGCGTGCCCTCGGGAAAGATCACCAATACCCCGCCGCGCTCGAGGACCTCAAGGGACCGGCGGATGGCCTTGCGATCCGGCGTCCCCCTTCGCACGGGGAACGACCCGATCGAACGCAGCCACGGACCGAGGATCGGTACGGTGAAGAGGTCGTCCTTCGCCATGTACGCGCTCTGGCGACGAAGGCACATGCCGATCAAGGGGGGGTCGAGCAGGCTGGCGTGATTACCTGCGACGATAAGGGGCCCCGAGGCGGGTTCAGACTCACGGCCCTCGACTTTCAGTCGAAAGGCGAGACGGCAGATGTAGTAGAGGAGCCGCTTCCAGAACTCATACCAGAGGCTCACGCCGCGCCCATCCGGCGGACGATCTCCTCGACCACGTCGGCAACTTGCCTCCCGGTGCTGTTCACCACGATCGCGCCCGCGGCCACCCGCAGGGGCGAGTGGGTCCGCGTCGAGTCGCGGTGGTCGCGGTCTTCCAACGCCGTCCGCACGTCCTCATACGTCACGGGCTCCCCCCGGTTCCGGAGTTCACGGAACCGGCGCGCGGCGCGTTCATCGAGCGAGGCATCGAGGTACACTTTGACCTCCGCGTCAGGAAACACGACGGTACCGATGTCGCGGCCCTCCATGACGATGTCCCCGGTCGCCCCCATCCGGCGCTGCAGGGCGACCATCGCCTCCCGGACCGCAGGGTACGCGCTCACGATCGAGGAGGCCTCGCTCATCTCGGGGCGCCGGATAGCCTCGGTCACGTCTTCGCCGTTGACGCGTACCCGCTGCTCCTCGTGACCGGGAGTGAACTCGATCTCCAGATCGCGCGCCAAGCGGGCGACGGTATCCTCATCGGACAGCGGGATCTGCCTCTGGACCGCGGCCCACGCGACGGACCGGTACATCGCGCCGGTATCCACGTAGCGGGATCCGAGACGCCGCGCCAACGCACGCGCCACCGTGCTCTTCCCTGCCCCCACCGGGCCGTCGATGGCCACCACGCGCCCCATCCCGGCCCCTACTTCTCGGACTCGGAACCGTCTCCCTGGGATGCCGCACGCCTGAGAATAGTGACCGATGGGCGTCCGGTGAGCGGATGGGCGTGGACCGCGACCTCCGCGCCGTAGACGGCTCTGAGCCGCTCCGGATCGAGCACATCGGCAGGCGCTCCCATCGCGGCGATGCGCCCCTCTGCCAGCAGGACGAGCCGCCCGCAGTACATCGCGGCAAGATTGAGGTCGTGGAGCGCGGCCACCACCGTCAGTCCCCCCGCGGCCCGCAATGATGCCACGACGTCCATCATCTCAAGCTGGAAGGCGATATCGAGGTGGGCGGTCGGTTCGTCCAGGAGGAGGACGCGCGGCTCTTGCGCGAGGGCACGGGCGAGGAGCACCCGCTGCCGCTCGCCTCCGCTGAGCGCGTCCACCGCCCTGAGGCGGAGATGCCAGGTGCGTGTCCGCTCGAGAGCCGATCGCACGGCGGCCGCGTCCACCGGCCGGTCCCCGGCGAGAGGGCGCTGATGCGGGTAGCGACCCATCATCACGATCTCGTAGACGCTGAACCCGAAGCCGTCCTTGCCGTGCTGCGGGACGGAGGCGACACCCGCGGCGACCTCGCGCGGGCCGAGCGTCCGCAGGTCCCGTCCTTCGAGCAGCACGCTTCCCCACGTCGGGGCGAGCAGACCGTGGATGGCACGCAGCAGGGTCGTCTTGCCGCTGCCATTCGGGCCGACGATTCCGATGATCTCCCCCGAAGCGATGTCGAGCGTGAGATCGTGGAGCGCAGGTATCGCATCGTAGCGGCAGGTGATGCCCGCGATGCGCACGGCCGCCTGGTCCCTCACCGGAACGCCTCGAGGTGGATGATGCGGGCGAGCAGCTCGAGCCCGGCCAGGGCGCGGGGCCCGGGCCTGGACAACAGCGAGCCGTCGACCTGCGCCACGCGGCTGTTCCTCACCGCCGCGATGCCCCGCCAGCCCGGCCGCGTGCTCACTGAACGGCCCTGGGGATGGGTGAGGACGACGATCTCGGGATTCGCCCGGATGACCGACTCGGCGCTGACCTGGGGAAATCCACGCAGGCCGGCGAAGATGTTGCGTCCTCCTGCCCGGGAGACGAGATCGTCGATGAACGTCCCGCCCCCCGCCGCGATCAACGGCTCCGGCCAGATCTCGATATACGTCCGCGGTCGAACGCGCTGCCGTACCGCGCGTTCGACCGTCGCCTCTCGAATCTGCAGAGAGGTCACCAACCTGTTGGCTTCTGTCCCGGTTCGCGTCAGTTGCCCTATGAACCGTATCTGCTCATACACTTCGGCAAGTGTTCTGGCTTCCACCGCGACGACCGGCAGCCCGGATGCGATCAGACGGTCCAACTGCCCCCGCTGCAGACTGGGCATCCCCAAGACCAGGTCGGGACGGAGCTGCACGATGCGCTCGACATCCAGCACAACGCCGCCGACGCGCGTCTTGTCGCGGAGGCCGTCCTCCGGATAGTCATCCGCTGAGCTGACCCCGACCACTTTCGGTCCCAGCCCCAAGGCGAACAGCACCTCGGTCACGCTGGGGGCCACGGAGACGATACGCGCCGGCGCCTCCGCGATGACAACCCGTCGGCCGAGAGCATCGGTCACGGTCTGTCCTGCGGCGAAAACCGGCCCGGTGAGGGCGACGAAGAGTACGCCGGCGACGGTGCGGAGCCATGGGATGTGCATCGTCACTACCACTTAGGGTAACATGAGCTAATCATGGCGAAGATCACGCAGGAAGATTTCGAGCGGGTCGAGATACGCGCGGGGACCGTCGTCGCCGTGGATGACTTCCCCAAGGCGCGGAAGCCCTCGTATTGTCTGACGATCGATTTCGGGCCGTATGGGATCCGCCACTCTTCCGCCGCGCTCCGGCCATCCTACACAAAGGAAGAGCTGATGGGGCGCCAGGTGATCTGCGTCGTCAACTTCCCACCCAAACAGATCGCCGATTTCATCTCTGAGGTGCTGACGCTCGGTGTGATGGAGCACGGCGGCCGGATCGTACTGCTGCAGCCGGATCGTCCGGCCGAGCGCGGAGGCCGGATCGGCTGACCGCTCACTGACCCCGCCGGCGGTTCCGCAGCAGGAGGACGATCAACCCTCCGGCTATCAGCACGACGCCGAGTCCACGCTCGGCGATCAACGTACTGAACAGGTCGGTGCTGTGAACCAGCAGGTAGACTCCGCCGATCAGCAAGATCGCGCCGAGCATCCTCCCGCGCCGCTGGGCCTCCTCCCCCTGATCCACCGGCGGCAGTCCCTGCTCGAGGGCCAACACGCGAACGGGCTCGTCCGGAAGGATGATCGCCATGAGGAGATAGAGCACCAGTCCCACGCCCTGCCAGAGGGCAAGGACGACGAAGGCCAGGCGGATGGCGTTCGCATCGACGCCGAAGTAGTCGCCGAGGCCGCCGCACACGCCGGCAACCCACCGGTCTGTGCGCGAGCGGTAGAGGATCTTCCTCACGCGCGGGCCCTCCTCACGCTCTCGCCGCCGGCCCACGCCGACGCGCGCGGTTGAGAATCCGCTCGGCCTGCGCCACGATCGGCGCGTCTACCATCTGGCCGTCGAGAACCAGTGCGCCCCGAGACGAGGCGCGGTACGCCTCGATGACTCGCCCGGCCCAGGCAATCTCCCCGTCCGATGGCGAGAACGCAGCATGCGCCGGGGCGATCTGCGACGGATGGATCACCTGCTTGCCCGTGTAGCCGATACGCCGGCCCTCTTCACACTCACGGCGGTAGCCCTCGCCGTCCCGGACGCGCGTGTAGACGATGTCGATCGCCTCACACCCGGCGGCGTGGGCCGTCAACGCCACCTGCGCTCTCGGCACCGCCACCTCGGCGTTGCTCGGAGTGCGGATGAG
>DATDEG010000131.1:0-1914 GCA_036523465.1 bacterium | reverse complement strand
GCACCGGCGGTGGATGGTTCACGCCCGCCGACCTCGACCTGGGCCGGTGCACGGATCCTCCCCTCTGCGCGGATCCGACCAACAACCGGACCGTGATCGCGCTCAGACGCGGTAACTACACGCTGCTCTGTCCGGCGACATGTCCGGAGGGGCACGGGACGGTGATCGCCGACGATGATCTCACCTTTGGCGGATCGTTCACGTATCTCGGTACGGTCGTCGTTGGAGGCGCTCTCAGCGTTTCCTCTGGAGCGACGACGACGATTCATGGGACGCTGTCCGCGGCGAGGGTGGCAAGTTCGGGAGGAGCGCTGCGCCTCTTTCCGGGGACCCCCGTCGTGGTCGGCGTGGCCGGCCCCGTGGCCATTGATCGCCGGGCCTGGTGGGAGCGTTGATTCGCCGCCGGTTGACGTATGCACAAACGATACATCACAATACAGATATGCGGACGACGCTCAACCTCGATGCCCATCTTCTCAAGAGGGCCGCCGACCTCACGGGAATCTCCCAGAAGACCGCCCTGATCCACCTCGGACTCGAAGCGCTTATCCAGCGCGAAAGCGGGCGACGGCTGGCTCGACTGGGGGGGTCGATCCCTTCGATTCGGTCGATCAGACGGCGGAGACCGGGGAAACGCTCGCGATGATTCTCGTCGATACCTCCATCTGGATCGACCACCTCCGCCAGGGAAACGCCCGACTTGCGGCGCTCCTCGAAGATGCCCTCGTCGTCACGCACCCGTTTGTCATCGGTGAACTTGCCTGCGGGAAACTCGGGAACCGTGCGGAGGTGTTGAGCCTGCTCCGCGTGCTGCCCGCTGCGGAGATTGCCAGTCACGATGAAGTGCTCGGGTTTGTCGAGCGACATCGACTGTACGGCCGGGCCATCGGATGGATTGATGCCCATCTCCTCGCCTCGGCACGCATCTCCTCGCTGGCACTGTGGACTCTCGACGGGCCGCTGCACCGGGTGGCGGGCTCGTTGGGTATCGCGGCGTGAGTGAAGAAGGCGACCCGGCAGGAAGCCGGGGTGGGGGGCTGAAGTGTCTTCCACACCCTGGGCCATGGCGAGCAAGAGGATGCAGGACGGATCTTCACAACTTCCGTGGAAGATCGACGGGGCGACTGGTCTTCCCTGGTTTACGACTATCCACAGCGACGTGGCTGAGCGCTCGCTCAGCAGTGAACTGCACGTCGTGGACATTCATCTGGCCGGACTGGCCGGCATTCTGGACGCCAAGGGTACTGCGGTGTTCACCTCCGTCCTTCGGGAGATCATCCGCGGCGCCGGTCGCCTCCTCGATTATCGGGATCAACTGAGCAGACAGACGGGTGATCGCTTGCTTCTCGTGACGGCACGCCGCCCCGAAGAGATCGCTGCCCTCGTGCAGACCATGGCCGCGCAGATCTCCGGCGCGGGCGTGGAGGTCAACGACATGCGCGTCCCCCGGGTCAACGTCGGCGTTGCCCGCGTGCCGCAGGCGTCTGACTACGCCGAGGCGGTGGCGAGACTGGATGCCGCGATCCTCGCTGCGGAGTTCACGGCCGGACCCGCTGCGCGTGAAGCCGGCGCGGAGCCCGTTCGCCTCAGCGGACCGGCCGATCCGAGTGAGCCGGCCGGCTCGGGAGAGCCTGCTGGGGTAAAAGAAACGACGGTGGTGATGTCCCCGTCACCCCGCGAGCATCGCGCCGTGCTTTCATCTCTGCGGCTCGATTTGGCCGGGTTGGTCGCCACCGCGGTCGTCCAGCTCAGGTTCGGCCGGCGGCACACCGTGGCACGATCTGTCGGGCGAAACGCGGAGGAACGGCGGCTGTTCCTCGTCGGCGAGGCGACGGCCAGGGCGGTGACGGAACTCCTTCCCCAGGGTTATGGAGCCGTCATCCACGAGGTGAGGGTGCTCCAACCCGGCGCCCC
>DATDEG010000130.1:0-3376 GCA_036523465.1 bacterium | reverse complement strand
GGCGGCTCTTGGTGATGAGATCGAGATCCCCACCTTGGGCGATCCGCAGCGCCTTGCCGTCCCAGCGGGCAGTCAACCGGGAACTGTCAAGATACTGCGCGGTGCCGGCATGCCCGACCACCGGGGCGGGCGGGGAGATCTACACGTGCGGATCGATGTGCAGGTCCCCACGGGGCTTACCGCAGAACAACGGAAGACGCTGCGGGAGTTCGCGAATCAGCGCGGCGAGCGCATCCTTCCCCAACGCAAGAAGATCGCGGATAAGGTGAAAGAACTGCTCCAGTGAAGTGGCTGGAGGTCATCGTCACCGCGGCACGACCGGCGGCGGAGGCCGTCGGTGACCTTCTCTTTCAGAGTCGCGTGAACGGCCTCGAGGAGCTTCCGGCAGGGGAGCGAACCGTGCGCCTGCGCGCGTATCTCCCCTTCGGTCGCACCACTGCGGTGACCCTCGACACAATCCGTGCCCACGTGGCGGCGCTTCCGAGCTTCGGTCTTGGCGCCGCCCCAGGGACGGTCGAGACGGCCGAGGTCGATGATGAAGGCTGGGCGGAGGCCTGGAAGACTGCCTTCAGAGCGTTCCCGGTCGGGCGCCGGCTGTGGATCACGCCGAGCTGGGACGAGACGCCGCCGCGGGAGGAGGCAGTCGTGGTCGAGCTCGATCCCGGGATGGCGTTCGGTAGCGGCCTGCACGCTTCCACGCAGATGTGCTTGGAGGCGCTCGAGTGGCATCTCCGGCCGGGCGCCGTCGTCCTGGACGTCGGCACAGGGTCGGGCATCCTCGCCATTGCCGCGGCGAAACTCGGCGCCGCGCGGGTACGCGCGATCGATGCCGACCCGGTGGCCGTCGCCGTGGCGCGCCAGAATGTATCGCACAACGGGGTCGCGGCCGTCGTCTGTGTGCGGGAGGGTGATCTCCTCGTCGGTGTGGAGGGGGCAGCGGACGTCGTGCTGGCGAACCTCACCGCGGATCTCCACCTGACCTTCCTGCCGTCCGTCGTCCCGCATCTGTCCCGGGATGGGATCGTTGTCGCCTCGGGGATCACCGAGCACCGCAGCGCCGAGGTCAGGGCGGTCGGGGAGGCGGCCGGGCTCACGGCGTTCGAGACGCTGAGCAGCGCGGAGTGGCGGTGCCTCGTGTTTCGCATATCATCGCCGTCCGGCCGATGACGCTGCGCCGCTTCGTGGTGCCGCCGGAAGCAATCATGGGCGATCGTGTGATCTTCTACGGGGGAGAAGCCCGCCACGCCGCGACGGTGCTGCGTCTACAGCAGGGCGATCGGGTGATCGTCGTCGATGGATCGGGATCGGAACGCGTCGTCGAACTCGTCACGATCTCCGTGCGGGAGATCGTGGGCCGTGTAATCGAGACGCGCCGGAGCATTCCGCGCCGGACCGGAGTCAGCGTCCTTCAGGGACTGCCGAAGGGATCCAAGATGGATGACATCGTCCGGATGGGGACGGAGCTCGGCGTCGTAGAATTCGTCCCGGTTCTGGCGAAGCGTAGCGTGGGGCAGCAGCCGGGTGGTGGCCGGACGGAACGGTGGCGGCGGATCGCTGTTGCCGCATCGAAGCAGAGCGGGCGGCCCGACGTGCCGGTCGTCCGAGACCCAGAGCCGCTGGGTGCGGCGCTGGGACGGCTGCCTGCCGGCACGCTCTTGCTCGTGCTGTGGGAAGATGAGAGGACGCGGACGATTGCGTCGGCGCTGAGCGGGCAGCCCCATCCGGCGCACGTCGTGCTCCTCATCGGCCCTGAGGGCGGACTCGACGAGGAGGAGGTCCGTCAGGCGAGAGACCATGGGGGCGTGCCGGTGACGCTGGGACCGCTCGTCCTCCGGACAGAGACGGCGGGCGTCGCCGCTCTGGCGATGATCCTTTACGAACTCGAGTTGAGAGAGTAGACTGTGGCGAAGTAGGACGGGTTCGCGTCCATTAACGGTACCCCGGGAGGGACCATGGCGCGCAATGGCGATCCATCTCCGTTCGGAGTCCATCTTTCTGGGCTCCGTTCTTTGTTTCCGGGATACCTCGTGCTCGAGGACGGCAGCGTCTTTCCCGGCGTGCGGTTCGGTGCGGCGCCGGCCGATGCGGGAGGGGAGGTCGTCTTCACCACGAGCATGACCGGCTACCAAGAGGTCCTCAGCGACCCGAGCTACCGCGGCCAGATCGTCGTCATGGCATATCCGTTGATCGGCAACTACGGCACCTCCGCTGAGGGGTGGGAAGCCGAAGGTCCGCACGTGGCCGGGTTTGTGGTGCGCGACGCCTGTCCCGTTCCCTCCCACCACGGCAACGAGCGATCGCTCGAAGACCTCCTCGATGCCTCGGGGGTCGCGGGGCTTGCCGGAGTGGATACGCGCCGGCTGGTGCGCCATCTACGGACAAATGGACTCCGGCGAGGGGTGATCGTGAACGAGCCGTCTCCGGCGGCGGTCGCGCGGGCCCTGGCGATCCCCCCCACGAGCGCGCAGGACCTCGTCGGGCAGGTCTCCCGTAGCACACCTACCGTACTGCCGGGTTCCGGTTCCCGGATCGCGCTCATCGACTGCGGTGTGAAGCGCGGAATCGTCGACGCCCTCCGCCGGCGAGAGTGCGAGATCATCCTCCTGCCGCACGCCGTCAACGCCGGGGAGGTCTCTTCGTTCGAGCCCGACGCCGTGCTCGTCTCGAACGGCCCGGGGGATCCGGCCGTGCTGACGCGCACCATCGAGACCGTCCGCGGCCTCCTTGGATCCGTCCCGCTCATGGGGATCTGCCTCGGTCACCAGATCCTGGCGCTCGCCCTCGGAGGGCGGACACACAAGATGAAGTTCGGCCACCGCGGCAGCAACCAGCCGGTCTTCGAGGCGGCTAATGGCCGCGTCATGATCACGACCCAGAACCACGGATACACGGTCGACCCCGACCTTCCCGGCGCCGTCGAGGTCACACATCTCAACCTCAACGATGGGACGGTGGAAGGCATCCGGCACCGGGAGCTCCCGGCATGGTCCGTCCAGTTCCACCCGGAGGGACGTCCCGGTCCCCGCGATGCGGAGTTCCTTTACGATTGGTTCCTGGGGTCGCTGCGGCGATCCGGGCAGCCGGCCGTGTTGATGCCGTCCACCGCGGTGCCTGCCTGAGATGCCGCGGCGTCCTGATCTCCGCGGGGTCCTCGTCATCGGCTCGGGCCCCATCGTCATCGGCCAGGCCGCGGAGTTCGATTACTCGGGCACTCAGGCGTGCCGCGCCCTTTCGGAGGAAGGCCTCCAAGTCGTCCTCGTCAACAGCAATCCTGCGACGATCATGACCGACGTGGAGATCGCCGACCGCGTCTATGTCGAACCGCTCACCCCCGACTTCCTCACGAAGATCATCGAGCGCGAACGTCCCGACGGTC
>DATDEG010000129.1:0-22233 GCA_036523465.1 bacterium | reverse complement strand
CGCGGGTACGAGGATGTCACAGGGGAGTTCGAGGAGCTGGGCGTTGCTGATCGGCTCGGCGCCGGGGAATCCCTCCAGCCGCCCGTGCTGCTGTACGTGCCGGAGCGCGGCTCGAGGGTCGATCCCGTTGGGATCGTGGATGGCGCCGTAGACGTCGCTGAGCCCGATGATGCGGCATCCTTGATCGTGGAGGAGATATGCGGATACCGAGCCGACATTGCCGAATCCTTGGACGACCACCCGCGCGTCACGAAGAGAGAGGCCGGCGTGGGGAGCGGCCTCACGGGCCGCGATCATCACGCCGCGGCCGGTGGCTTCGCGGCGGCCCGCCGATCCTCCGATGCTTACGGGCTTGCCCGTGACAACGGCCGGCACTGAATGCCCGGCGTGCATGGAGTAGGTGTCCATGATCCAGGCCATGATCTGGTCGTTCGTGCCGACGTCGGGGGCCGGGATGTCGCTCTTGGGGCCGATCACGATGCTGATCTCCGTGGCATAGCGGCGCGTGAGGTGTTCGAGCTCCGTGCGCGAGAGGTCGCGGGGATCGACGGAGACGCCCCCCTTGGCGCCGCCGTAGGGCAGATGCATGAGGGCGCACTTCCACGTCATCCACATGGCCAGCGCGCGGACCTCGTCGAGATCCACTTCCGGCGCATACCGGATGCCGCCTTTGGTCGGCCCGAGGACCGTGCTATGGTGCACCCGGTAACCGGTGAAGATGCGCGCAGTGCCGTCGTCCATCTGGACTGGGAAGTTGACCGTGAGCTCACGGTGCGGCAGGACGAGGAAATCCCGGATGCCGCGCTTCAGCGTGAGGTGCTCGGCGGCGTGATTGAACTGCCGGAGCGCCATCTCCCAGGGGTTCTCACGGACCAAGGGAGCCGACGCGGGTGAGGCTTTCATCCCGCCCCTCCATCAACGGAGTCGACAACCTTCTCAAACGTGATCCAGGACGGCTGGCGGACGAATCCCAGCTTCGTGTTGATCGCCAGCATGGGCGCGTTCAACGTATCGTTCCAGGTGCGGATCTCACGCTTCCCCCGCGCTCGCGCATACTCGATGGTGCGGAGCTTCAGAACGAGCGCCAGCCCACGTCCACGGTATTCTCTGCGCGCACCGGTGATGCCCTGGTAGAGGACATCCGGAGGATTCTCGGTCAGGAAGAGGTTGCTCTCGGCGACGTAGCGGTCGCCGTCCTTGGCCAGATAATGCCCCCCGGGAAGGTAGTCCGGATGATCGAACAACCGCCGTCGCAGTTCCTCTACCGTTATCGGCGTGTAGGGCTCCGGCTGAGGGACATCGGCCGCGACCTCCATGTGCAGGTCGTGGAGTTTCTCCAGCCACCGCGGATCGGCCGTCTGTTCCTCAGCCACGGTGACCACGCGGTAGCCTCTCGCGGCGGCGTCGGTCCGGGACCTGAACGGAGACGGGTCGAATCGCCTGACATCCAAACGGGATTCCCAGGCCCGCCGGGACTCTCGAAATCCGCGGTGTTCCGCAAAGGCCAAGCTTGGGGTGAACGTTTCGCGGGTCATTCCCCAGAACGTCAGAGGCCGGAGGGAAGCGAGTTCCTGGATGAGACGATCATACAGCGCGGAGCCAATGCCCCGCTGCCGGAACTCAGGACGGACGCGCACGTCCAGGAAGAACTTCCGCGGGTGATACATGTACGTCGCGTGATGGAAGTCAGCCATGCCCGAGACGGCGCCACCCACTTCGGCGACGAACCGCCGCAGGAGGTAGCGGGCTCCATCGTAGCGTGAATCCTCGTGGCGGGCGTAGCGCTCGGAGATAGGGTAATCTTCAAAGACGGCGTTCCAGATGGCGACGAACGCAGTGTAGTCCTCTCGAAAGGGGCGGATCTTCAAGGACGAAGCTACCATCTGATGATGCTTGGCGTTTCCGAATCCGATTTCCTGGATAGAGCGGACGAGACCGTGTGACACAGAGGCCCGAGCAGGGCGCGAGTGGGGGGGAACTTGAATCGAAGACGCAGCAATCATATAATCTCTCTTGGTCTTGGGCGGGTCGCTTAGCGGCAAGAGCTGCAGACTGTAGATCTGCCGGCCTCCGGGCCTTCGGGGGTTCGAGTCCCTCCCCGCCCACCAGTCATCAGGGACGCAGTAGGCGTGGGCCTGCCTACTGCCTTCTGTTTGTACCGCCCTCAATGTTCCGGGCGGGGATAGCTCAATGGTAGAGCTCCGGCCTTCCAAGCCGGTGATGCGGGTTCGATTCCCGTTCCCCGCTCCACCTTGTTTGCCGAACCCAGCCCACGCCGCAGTGTCGTCTCGAGAATCATTCAATTGAGGGACAGACAGCCCCGAACCCTCGTCGTACAATCTATGGAATCTTCGAGAGAAGCCACCGATGGCCATTGTGCGGATCGAGAACCATTCTCCCACCAGTTGAGCATCCTTGAGCAGAACCACGGTGAGGAAACCAAAGCAGGAGGCGTGAGATGAATAGATGGATGTTGGGCCTTGCCGTTGTTGCGTTACTGATCCTGAACGTCACGCCGACAGGCGCGGTCAATGGCGACACCCTGGTGAACGTCGGCAGTCCGACGACGCCGTTCTCCCAGAACAAGCAGAACGAGCCCGCGCTCGCCGTGGACGCCGCCCACCCGACGGTCCTGGCTGCCGGAGCGAACGACAACATCGACATGGAGGCTTGCAACGCGGGGACCGACAACACTTGCCCCTTCACCGCCGGCGTCGGCGGCTCCGGAGTGTATTTCTCATTTGATAGCGGCGCCACGTGGACGCAGCCCACGTATACGGGGTGGACGGCGCGCGGCTGTCTCGGAGCGGTCGGCTCGGGCGATTCTGCCTGTCAGCCGGTCGTTGGGCAGATCGGAACGCTGCCCTGGTACTACGATAACGGGTTGGTTTCCGACGGCGACCCGGCTCTGGCTTTTGGACCCAAGCCGGATAGCAACGGGAACTTCAGTTGGGCGAATGGCTCGCGGCTGTACTATGCGAACCTGGCCTCGAACTTTGGGGCGACCAAACGCGATGAGGCGTTCAAGGGCTTCGAGGCCATCGCGGTTTCACGGATCGATGGCGCGCCGGCGCTGACGTCCACAATCGTGGCAGACAAGAGCAACTGGAAGATCCCGGTCATTGTCTCAAAGCAGTCCTCGACGACATTCAGCGACAAGGAGCAGATCTGGGCGGACAATGCCTCTAGCAGTCCCTTCTTCGGTCATGTCTACGTCTGCTGGGGGTCGTTCCGCAGCCTGAGTCGCGGGAATGCCCTGCCGCAGCCCCTCGTCGTCGCCACCTCAACAGACGGCGGGGACACGTGGGACGTGAAGCAGGTGACACCGGCCAGCAACAACCCGTTCAACACACGGCAAGGATTTGGGCGGTCCGGCTGCACCATCCGCACCGACAGCGCCGGGGTCGTGTATGTCTTTGCCAACCAGTTCGCCGTCGGCCTGCCCGGGCAAGGGTCCCATATCATGGTCAAGTCATTCAACGGCGGACACACGTGGACACGGCCGGTCAACCTCGGGCTCGCCGTCGACACGTGCTTCTTCGTCCAGTTCGACGGCGCCAGCTTCCGCTGCGTGATGGATGGTCTCGCCGGAGCCCGCGATGATCTCTCCTCCGCTCCGAGCGTGGACATCGCCAACGGCGCCCCGACCGGTGCCGGCGCAACCGATGTCATCCTACGCACGTGGGTCGATGGCCGCACCGGAGTCGGCGATGTGCCGGTGTTCGTGAGCTCCTCCACCGATGGGGGCGCGACGTGGTCGGCCCCGGCGGCGGTGCAGACGGCCGGGGATCGCGGGTACTATGCGGCGATCGCCATCTCGCCGAGCGGGACCGATGCCTACCTCGTCTACAATGCGTTCACGACGCCGTTGCGCAATGACACCACGAGCCCGCGCGGACTGGTCGGGGTCGTGAAGCACGCGGATATCTCGGCTGGGATCCTGGGTGCCTGGAGCGAACTCCACCGGGGCGCAACGGGCGACCCACGCGGATCGAGCCAGAACAGCCCGTGGCTGGAATTCCTCGGGGACTATGTGTACGCGGTCGCGACCAACACATACGGCGCCGCTGTGTGGAATGACACGCGCAACGCCGCGGACTGCCCGGCGATCGACGCCTGGCGCGCGTCCGCACAGGCGGCAATCGCGAACGGGACGGCCGTGCCAACTATCCCCTCGCCGCAGCAGGATTGTCCTGCGACGTTCGGCAACTCCGACATCTTCGGTGGCTCGTACGCCGATCCAACTCCCTGAGCACGCCTGAGTGCGCAGGAGCTGCCGCCCCAGCCTCTCCTGGACTGGGGCGGTGTCGTCTTCCGTCGCGACCTGCGGGTGCAAAGGTGTCGTGAGACTGCCCATGCCTCGATACGGGCACGGCCAGGGCAGGGAATCTCTATGGTGAGACCTGCTCATGCGTCCCTGCTCATCGCCGTCCTCGCCTTCCCCTTCGTCGCGGCGCACGACGCACAGTCGGCCCTCGCGGCTCTCACCGTCAAGTTCATCTCGATGCCTTCGATCGTGCGGCTGGGTGCACCCGCGCGCGTCGAGGTAGCCACCGTCTCCGGAGCCATCTGCGACATCGAGGTGCGTAGCCCAGGCGGGCTGGTCCGTACGGCCGGGATCCGGCCCAAGAAGGCCTTGGACTCGGGGCGCATCATCTGGCTCTGGCGCGTCGGAAAGAGCATGCGGCCGGGAACGTGGACCGTCGCGGTGGACTGCCTCCTCGGCGAGCAGGTCGGGCGGACAGAAGCGCGGTTCACGGTGAAGTAAGGAGCGTCCCTTCACCAGGGGTGATCCCGGGCCGGAGCGAACTCGTTGTGCCGGCATGGTGGCGCAGATCCTCGACGGCAGGGCGATCGCCCGTGACGTGGAACAGCAGGCGGCCACAGATGCGGCGGCCCTGACCCGGCGGTATGGAGTGTCGCCCTGCCTGGCCGCGATCCTCGTCGGTGATGACCCCAGCTCCGCCCTGTACGTGAGACTAAAGGCACAGGCCTGCGGACGTGCCGGGATGCGCTCGGAGACCTTCCATCTCCCTGAGGCAGCAACGGAGACTGAGGTCCTGGCGCTGATCGGCGATCTCAACACGCGGGCCGATGTCCACGGGATCCTCCCCCAGCAGCCGATGCCGCGCCAGATCAACCCGCGGACGGTCTTCGAGCGCATCCACCCGGGCAAGGACGTGGACGGACTCGGGCCGGCCAACATGTCGGCGTTGCTCGTCGGCCAGCCGCAACTCGTTCCGTGCACGCCGGCGGGGATCATGGTCCTCCTGCAGCGCGCCGGCATCGATCCGGCGGGGAAGGAAGCGGTCGTCGTCGGCCGGAGCATCATCGTGGGCAAGCCGGCGGCCCTCCTGTTGCTCTTGGCCCACGCCACCGTGACCTGGTGCCACACCAAGACGGCAGACCTCGGGTTTCACACGCGTCGTGCCGACATCCTCGTCGCCGCGGCGGGGCGTCCGCGGCTCATCACCGGAGAGATGATCAAGCCCGGCGCCGCTGTCATCGATGTCGGGATCACCCGGGTGGAGGGAAAACTCATCGGCGATGTGGACTTTAGCTCCGCATCTCAGGTCGCCGGTTGGATCACTCCGGTACCCGGCGGGGTGGGGCCGATGACGATCGCCATGCTCCTGCGCAATACCGTCCAGGCCGCTTCGGTTCAACTCCGAACGAGCCGCGTTGTCTGACTCCACGATGACCCCCGAAGCCGCGGTGGCCTACATCGAGGGTCTGCTGGCCCGTGCCCGGATCCCCGCGCCGGGTGATGAACGGATCAAGCTGCGCCGGGCTGAAGATCTTCTGGCGCGGATCGGGTCTCCCCACCGGGTTGCTCCGACCGTACTCATCGCCGGGACGAAGGGAAAGGGCTCCACCGCGGCGATGATGGCGTCGATCCTGCAGACGGCGGGATTCCGGGTCGGCCTGTACACCAAGCCGCACCTCGTCGATTACCGGGAGCGGGTGCGCGTCGACGGGGTCCTCATCACGCCGGCGGAGCTTGCCGAGACCGTGGAGGCCCTGGTGCCGCACATCGAGGCCATGGCTCCGTTGCCGGATGGTCCGCCCTCGTACTTCGAGGCCTCCGTCGCCGTCGCGTTCCGGCACTTCGCCCGCTACCAGGTCGACCTCGCGCTCGTCGAAGTCGGGCTGGGCGGCCGGCTCGACGCGACGAACGTCGCTGATCCGATCATCTCGGTCATCACCCCCGTGAGCTACGATCACATGCCTGTCCTGGGTACGACGCTGGAGGCCATCGCCCGCGAGAAGGCGGGCATCATCCGTCGGGACGGGCTGGTGATCAGCGCGCCGCAGGCGCCGGAGGCGCTGGCGGCCATCATCGAGATCTGCGTCAAAGACGGTGCGGAATTGCGGCTCGTGCACGAACTGATGCGTTGGGAGCCGGCGGGAGGATCACTCCACGAGCAGAGTTTCACCCTCCGCAGCGCGGTGCGGAACTACGGACGGCTCCGTATGCCGCTCATCGGAGTCCACCAGATCGTGAACGCCGCCACGGGCGTCGCCGCGCTGGAAGCGTTGTCCGAGCGCGGCTTCCCGGTAGCGACGGACGCCGTGGCGGCAGGGTTGGAGTCGCTGTCGTGGCCTGCCCGTGTGGAGGTCATCCGCGAGCATCCGTATGTCGTCGTCGACGTCGCCCACAATCCGGCCTCGCTGGCGGCACTGCGCGAGACCCTCGAGGCGCAGTTCCCCGGCCGCCGGATCATCCTCGTCTTCGGCATGGTGGCCACCCACGACCATCACGCGAGCACGAGCCTCGTCGCGCCGCTGGCCGACGTCGTCATCGTCACGACGCCCCATCATCTCAAGCCGCTCCCCGCCAGCGTTCTGGCCGAGGAGGTCCGGCGGTACGCGCGGCGCGTCGAAGTCATCGAGGATCGGGAGACCGCCACAGACGCGGCCCTGGCCTTGGCCGGGCCCGATGACGTCGTGGTCGTGACCGGATCGTTCTTCCTCGTGGGCGAAGTGCGCGAATTGCTGCACAGGAGGGCCCTCTCCGCAACGCGAACTCACCCGTGATCCAGGCACGCGGAGGGGGGTTGCGGGGGGACGCTGCGCGTGCGTCCCCCCGCGACTCATGCGGTGGCAGTGAAGTGCTCATTCACCTGCTCATCTAGCGGACCACCGAGCCGGAGGAGCGCGTGTGTGGCTTGATGTGATCGTCGAGGACGTGCTCGCTTCACGTCCCGCCGACCGGTATGTGGTGAACGACGCCAAGAGCCCGTCGGGGCCGATCCACGTCGGCTCGCTCCGTGGTGTCGTCCTGCACGACTGCGTGGCCCGTGCGCTGCAGGATCGCGGCCGCCCGGCCCGGTTCCTCTACGGCTTCGACGACTACGATCCCATGGACGGCCGGCCGGCAAGCATCCCGCAGGAGTTCGACCGGTATCTCGGCCTGCCGCTCTCCGAGATCCCGTCCCCCGAAGGGAGCGCGTCGAGCTACGCGCGCCACTTCGGGCTGGGGTTCGCCGACGTCTTCCGCCGTTTGGGATCGGATCCGGAGATCTATTGGACGAGTGAGATGTACAAGTCCGGGGCCTTTAACGAGGCCATTCGGATCGCGCTGGATCGGGCCGATGAGCTCATCGAGATCGATCGGGAGATCAGCGGGAGCCGGAAGGTGGAGCGTCACCCCATCCAACCGGTGTGCGAGAACTGCGGGCGCATTGGAACCACGGTGGTGACGGGGTGGGATGGGCAAGAGGTGGCCTACGAGTGCCGTCCGGACAAAGTCACCTGGGCGCACGGATGCGGCCACCGGGGCCGCCGCTCACCGTTCGACGGCGGCAGCAAACTGCAGTACAAGACCGAATGGGCCGCGAAGTGGTGGATCCTCCAGGTCTCCGTGGAAGGCGCGGGCAAGGATCACATGACCAAGGGCGGCAGCCATGACGTCGCCGCGGCGATGTGCGAGCGCGTCTACGATTACCGCACCCCGTACCCCATCGCCTATGAATGGTTCCTCGTCGGCGGCCGCAAGATGTCTACGAGCAAAGGGATCGGCGTGGCCGCCGGAGAGCTCGTCGAGATCCTCCGGCCGGAGCTCGCCCGCTTCCTCATGGTCCGTCCCCATTACCGGCAGCAGATCAACTTCGATCCGGCAGGCGAGACCATCCCCACGCTCTACGACGAGCATGATCGCGCCGCGGCCGCCTATTTCGGGGAGACTGAGGGGAAGACCACGGCGGGGGCGGAGCTTCTGCGGGATCATGCGCGGACCTTCTACTTCTCACGGATCGCTGGCGAGCCACCGCGAGCCTACCGGATGCGGTTTGCCAAGGTCGCCTACCTCATCCAGATGCCGACGGCGAACGTCCAGGCCGTCGCGGCCCGGGAGAAGGGGGCGCCGCTCACGGAGGCGGATCGCGCCGAACTGGAGCGCCGGATCGAAGACGCCCGGCGCTGGCTGGTGACGTACGCCCCCAATCAGTACCGGTTTCAGGTACAGCCGGCGCTCCCACCGGTGGCCTTGTCTCGCGAGCAGCGGGACTTCCTATCCCGCCTGGCGCCGATCGTGGCATCGCGAAGCGGCTGGTCGGGCGAGGACCTTCATGCGCAGATCCATACCTTGAAGGGCGAGATGAACCTCCCCGCCAAAGAGGCGTTTGAAGCGATCTACCTGGCTTTTCTCGGCAAGCCGTCCGGCCCGCAGGCCGGATGGTTCCTCGCATCATTGGAGCGCGGGTTCGTGCTGGCCCGTCTCCGTGACGCCGCGGGGGGGTCATGATGGACACCGCGCACTTCGTGCTCGTCTTCGCGTACCTCGAGGAGGGGCACCTCGCCCAGATCCGGGCCGTGGATCCCGGCGTCGAGGTCGTAGCGGTGACCGACCGGCAGAAAGGCATCGAGCTCGCCGATCGGGCCGAGATCATGGTGGGGTGGAGTGTTCCCCGTGAAGCGATCCAGCGCGCCGGACGGCTGCGCTGGATCCATTCCACGGCGGCCGGGGTCGATCAACTCCTCTATCGGGAGGTCCTGGAGCAGGACATTCAGGTCACGACGAGCAGCGGTATCCACCAGCCGCTCGTCGAGCACGTCTTCGCGATGCTCCTCACGTTCACACGCCGGCTCCACATCGCTGTGCGCAACCAGCAGGAACACAAATGGGACCGGGCCCGGGTCGCCGGCGGCGCAGTCCGGGGCATGACGATCGGCGTGCTCGGACTGGGATCCATCGGGGCGGAAGTCGCGGAGAAGGCGGCCGTCTTCGGCATGCGGGTCATCGGCACGAAGCGTACGCCTTCGCCGGTGCAGCACGTGGACCGCGTCTATCCCCCCGAGGCGCTGGCCGACGTGCTGGCCCAATCCGACGTCGTCGTCATCGCCCTTCCCCTCACGGCGGAGACGCGCGGCCTCCTCGGTGCTGCGGAATTCCGCATGATGAAACCGGAGGCGATCGTGATCAACATCGGCCGCGGCCCGATCATTCAGGAAGCCGCCCTCATTCGGGCCCTGCAGGAGCGATGGATCGGCGGCGCGTGCCTGGACGTGTTCGAGCGCGAGCCGCTGCCGGCGGACAGTCCGCTGTGGGCGATGGAGAATGTAATCCTCACTCCGCATGTCTCCGGCGCCTGGCCCGGCTACCTCGACGCCGCCGTGCCGCTGTTCTGCGAGAATCTTGCGCGGTACCTGCGGGGGGCGCCGTTGCTCAACCTTGTGGAGAGATCGCGCGGATACTAGCATGAAGGCAGACGCGTATGCGTGAGGAGGCTCGTCAGTGAAGCCATTTCCGCCTGAACAGATCCGTAACGTTGCCGTCGTTGGCCACGGCGGGACGGGGAAGACGTCGCTCGTCGAGGCGATGCTCTTTCTCGCCAAGGCCACGGACCGCCTCGGCAAGGTCGACGATGGGACGGCGACGACGGACTTCGATCCCGAGGAGCAGCGCCGCAAGCACACGATCAATGCCTCACTCGCCCCGCTGGAGTGGAAACAGACGAAGATCAACCTCGTCGACGCCCCGGGGTACCCGGATTTCGTCGGTGAGGTGGTCGGCGCGCTGCGTGTCGTCGAGGGCGCGGTGATCGTCGTGGACGCGAACGCGGGCGTGCAGGTGCAGACCGAGGTGGCCTGGGGGCAGGCGGAGCGGGGCGGGGTGGGCCGTCTCGTCGTCATCAACCGGCTCGACAGGGAGAACGCCAGCTTCGACCGGACGCTCGAGTCGCTGCGTGCCCGCTTCGGCACGAAGGTCGCACCGCTTCACATTCCGATCGGCGCCGAGGGGTCGTTTTCAGGCGTCGTGGACGTCGTAGAGATGAAGGCCTACACGTTCAAGAACGGCGAGATGACCGTCGGCGACGTGCCCGCCGATCTTTCGGCATCCGCGCGCACGGCGCGGGAGAAGCTGGTTGAAGCAGCGGCGGAGACCGACGACGCGCTGGTCGAAAAGTATCTTGAAGCCGGGGAACTCAGCCAGGAAGAGCTGGCGCACGGGCTCCACGCCGGGGTGCGGAACGGCACACTCGTTCCCGTGCTTGCCGCGGCCGGTGTCCGGTCCATCGGCATCCCACTCCTCCTGGACGCCATCGTGACCCTGCTGCCCGCGCCCAGCGAGCGGCCCGCGGCACAGGCGAACGACGCGAAGGGCATCGCGGTGGCGCTGGCCCGCGGAGCGGACGCGCCGCTGACCGCCCTGGTCTTCAAGACCGTTGCCGACCCGTACGTCGGCAGGCTCAGCTACTTTCGGGTCTACGGGGGCACGTTTCGGTCCGATGCGCAGGTGCTCAACAGCACGCGCGGCAAGCCCGAGCGCGTCGGCCAGGTGTACTACATCAGGGGCAAGCAGCAGGAGGCGACGCCGCAGGTCGGCCCCGGGGACATCGGCGCGGTGGCGAAGTTGGCCGAGACGGGGACGGGGGATACGTTGAGCGCGAAGGAGACCATCCTCATCCTGCCCCCGATCGCCTTTCCGCAGCCCGCCATCTCCATGGCCGTCGACCCGAAGAGCAAAGGCGACGAGGACAAGATGGGTTCCTCGCTCCAGCGGCTGGCGGAGGAAGATCCGACGTTCCACGTGCGCCGTGATGCGGAACTGAAACAGACCGTGATCTCGGGTATGGGGGAGTCCCACCTCGAGATCATGGCGGACCGTCTGCGCAGGAAGTTCAGCGTCGATGTGGTCCTCCATCCGCCGCGCGTGCCGTACCGGGAGACGATCCGGGGGAAGGCCAAGGCGCAGGGCCGCTACGTCAAACAGACCGGCGGCCGGGGCCAGTACGGCGTGTGCTTCCTGGAGGTCGAGCCGACAGGCCGCGGCGGCGGGTTCGAGTTCATCGACAAGATCTTCGGCGCCGCCATCCCCAACCAGTTCATCCCCTCGGTCGAGAAGGGCGTCCGCAAGACGCTGGAGGAAGGAGTGCTCGCCGGCTATCCGGTGGTGGACGTGCGGGTGACGCTCTTCGACGGTAAGTACCACGACGTCGATTCCTCCGACATTGCGTTCCAGATCGCCGGGTCGATGGCGTTCAAGGACGCTACAGCACAGGCGGGGCTCGTCCTGCTCGAGCCGATCATGGACCTCAAGGTGATGGTTCCTGAGGATCAGATGGGAGACGTCATCGGAGATCTCAATGCGAAGCGCGGCCGGATCATGGGGATGGAGCCGCAGGGGAATGGGACGACGGTGGTCCACACGCAGGTCCCTCAGGCCGAGATCCTCCGCTACGCCTCGGACCTGCGGTCGATGACCGGAGGGCGGGGGACGTTCGAGGCGACGTTCTCGCACTACGAAGAAGTCCCGCCCCACGTGACCGAGAAGGTCGTGGCGGACGTGAAATCGCAGAAAGCCGCAGCCGCCGCGCACTGATGACCGGGGGATCCGAACCTCGCGGGTCATCTTGGAGGGAATGCGGCTCATCCTAGAGGGAATAAGGAAGGGGGAGGACCCGTTCGGCAGGAGGGCAGAGAGGCGCGCCGAACGAGTGTGGGGCCAAAATCGTGGACGGAGGGCCTTATCTCCGCTGAGATAGGGCCCTCAAGATTTCCCAGGTGCACATGCGCGGGTTGCTCTCCACTGAGGTCAAGGAAGAGATCCGCCGGCGAATCGATCTCGTCGAGTTGATCGGATCACAAGTGGCCCTGAAGAAGGCCGGCCGGTCGTACAAAGGCTTGTGCCCTTTCCACCAGGAGAAGACACCTTCATTCAACGTCGATCCTGAGAAAGGGCTGTGGTTTTGCCACGGCTGCAAAAATGGGGGCGATGCGTTCGACTTCGTGATGCGTACGAGTAACCTGTCGTTCATGGAAGCCGCCGAGGTGCTGGCCAAGCGCGCCGGTGTGCGGTTGGAGCGGTCTCAGGAAGAAGCGATCCGCGCCACGGAGCGCGACCGCATGTACCGGGCCTTGGAGGCGGCCGCCGGGTTCTTCCGTGAGCAACTCCATCATGCCGTCCGGGGAACCGCGGTACGCGCGTACCTGGACCGCCGGGGCGTCGATGCGGCGATCGCCGAACGGTTCCGCCTCGGCTACGCGCCTGCGGCCTGGGACGACCTGCAAAAGGTCCTTGGGTCGCGGGAGTTCGCCCCGGCGCTGTTGGAGAAAGCGGGGCTCGTGAACCCGCGTTCGGGCGGCGACGGATTCTACGACCTGTTTCGGAACCGATTGATGTTTCCGATCGTCGATCTTCAGGACCGCGTCGTCGCCTTCGGAGGCCGCGCCCTCGACGACAGCGAGCCGAAGTACCTGAATTCCCGCGAGACGCAGATCTTCGTCAAGAGCCGCACGCTCTACGCGCTGAACTGGGCGCGCGACGCGGTCCGGAAGCTCGATGAGATCGTGATCGTTGAAGGGAACATGGACGTTCTCAGCGCCCATCAGTTCGGGATCACCAACGCGGTGGCCTCGCTCGGGACGTCTCTCACGGCCGATCAGGTCCTGGTCATGAAACGGCTGGCCTCCCGGGCGGTGATCGTCTACGATGCCGACGCGAGCGGCCAGGCGGCGATGGAACGGGCCATGGCGCTGTTCGAGGACGCCGATCTTCCGGTCCGGGTGGTGGTCCTGCCCGCGGGTGATCCCGACGAGTTCCTGCGGACGCGGGGTGGGGAAGCCTTCCGTGGGCTGGTGGCGCGTGCGCTTCCGGTCTTTGAGTATCAGCTGCGCATGGCGGCGCAGCGGCACGATCCGCAGACGGTAGACGGGAAGGTGCGGATCGTCGACGAGCTCCTGCCCGCGGTCGCGGCGGTGACCAATCCCGTCCGGCAGGCCGAGTACGTGCGGATGCTCGCCGAACGGTTCGAGCTCCGCGAGGACGCCGTCAGGCAGCGCCTGCGCGGGCGCCGCTCCACGAGAACCGCCGCGGACCGGGGCCGGCGGGAAGGGCCGGAGAGCGCGGTCGCGTCGCCGGACTCGGCGCGCGTCCGGGCCGAACGATGGCTGCTGCATCTGATGGTCCATGAGCCGGCGTTGCGTGACGCTCTCGCCGAGCGCCTCACCGTTGACGATTTCGAGGATCCGGCGCATCGGTCGCTCGCCGGCGCGCTCCTGGGCGCCGGGAGTGCGGACGCTGAATCTCTTCGCAGCACACTGAATGACGAACAGGCGGAGCGGCTCTTCTTCGGGCTGCTGTTCGATGATCCGCCGGTCGAGGAAAAAGACAGAGAGAAAGTGGTGAACGACGCAGTGGATTATCTGGTCAACAGGCAGCGCGCCGCGGGACGTTTTGACGCACTGCGTAAAGCCATTACGGCCGCGCAGGCCGCGGGTGATGTGCAGCAGGTCCGGCGGCTGCAGGCGGAGTATGAACAACTAATTGGAGCGTTACATGCCTCCCGGAAGGGAGGCGGCGACGATGGCTAAGAAGAAGGCGACGCCTGACGCCGCGCCGACAACCGATGGACAGCAGCCCCAGATGCCGGCCGAGCTGCGGGCCCTGGTTGAGCTTGGGCGAAAACGCGGCTATCTGACGCACGACGAGATCCTCGAGCAGTTCCCCGAAGCCGAGCAGAACATCGAGGTCATCGACCGCGTCTATTCGGTCCTCCTCGAGCAGGGCATCGATGTGGTCGAAGATGCCAAGGAAGCGGAGCAGAAGGGGAAGGAGGAGGAGGAAGAGGCCAAAGCCGAGGGCGTCGCCATCGACGACCCGGTCCGGATGTACCTCAAGGAGATCGGGAAGGTCTCCCTGCTCTCCCCGGAGCTCGAGATCGAGCTGGCCCAGCGGATGGAGAAGGGCGATGAGGAGGCCAAGCGCCGCCTCATCGAGGCCAACCTCCGCCTCGTCGTCAGCATCGCGAAGAAGTATGTCGGACGCGGGATGCTCTTCCTCGATCTCATCCAGGAGGGGAACCTCGGCCTCATCCGCGCCGTCGAGAAGTTCGACTGGCGTAAGGGGTTCAAGTTCAGCACCTATGCCACATGGTGGATCCGGCAGGCGATCACGCGGGCGCTCGCCGACCAGGCGCGCACGATCCGCATCCCGGTCCACATGGTGGAGACGATCAACAAGCTCATCCGCATCTCGCGGGCCCTCCTCCAGGATCTGGGAAGAGAGCCGACCCCGGAGGAGATCGCCCAGGCGATGGAGCTCTCCGTGGAGCGCGTGCGCGAGATCATGAAGATCGCCCAGGAGCCCATCTCCCTGGAGACGCCGATCGGCGAAGAAGAGGACAGCCACCTCGGCGACTTCATCGAGGATCAAGATGCGCTCGCCCCGGCAGAAGCGGCCTCGTTCACGATGCTGAAGGAGCAGCTCGAGGACGTGCTCGAGACCCTCACGCCGCGGGAGCGCAAGGTCCTCAAGCTCCGCTTCGGTCTCGATGATGGGCGGCCTCGCACCTTGGAGGAAGTCGGCCGTGAGTTCGGCGTGACGCGCGAGCGCATCCGCCAGATCGAGGCCAAGGCGCTGCGCAAACTGCGCCATCCCTCCCGCTCGAAGCGGCTGAAAGACTTCATCGAGTAGGGCGCGGGGCTGTGCGGGCCGGGGGGCCCGGTTCGCGCCGATGAGACGCACGCCGACCAGCATGTATATCGCGGGGGCGCCCGTTGGGTCGCCCCCGCTGGCATGATGGTCCGTCGTGCTCATGGTGTTCGTGACCCGGGTGGGTCTATCCAACTCGCACCTGGTGCGAGTTGAAGCGAGGGAGCGGGGAGGCCGCATGGAGCATCACATCAAAGATGCCGGGTTGGTGAAGAAGGGCCGCCAGCGTATCGAGTGGGCGGAGACCGAGATGCCGGTCCTGCAGCGCATCCGGGCCCGCTTCGTCCAGGAACGGCCGCTGAAGGACGTGCGGATCGCCGCCTGTCTGCACGTGACGACGGAGACGGCGGGACTGATGCGGACGCTGGCCGCGGGAGGCGCGCAGGTCCGTCTCTGCGCGAGCAATCCGCTCTCCACCCAGGACGATGTCGCCGCGGCCCTCGTGGAAGAACAGATCAGCGTCTTCGCCATCAAAGGGGAAGATCGCGACACCTACTACCGGCACATTCATCAGGCCCTCGATCTCAAGCCCCATTTCACGATGGACGACGGCGCCGATCTGGTGAGCTCGATCCATTCCGATCGCCGGGAGCTCCTCACCGATATCGTCGCCGGGACGGAGGAGACGACGACCGGAGTAATCCGCCTGCGCGCGATGGCCCGGGACGGCGCCCTGCGCTATCCGATCATCGCCGTCAATGATGCGAAGACCAAGCATCTCTTCGACAATCGTTACGGCACCGGTCAATCGACGATCGACGGGCTCCTCCGCGCCACGAACCTGCTGCTGGCCGGCAAGGTGCTCGTCGTCTGCGGGTACGGCTCATGCGGCCGCGGGCTGGCCCTCCGGGCGCGCGGGATGGGAGCCCAGGTAGTGGTCACCGAGGTGTCGCCGCTCCATGCCCTGGAGGCCGTGATGGAAGGATATGCCGTGATGCCGATGGCCGAGGCGGCGAAGGTCGGCGACATCTTCATCACCGTCACCGGGAACCGGTCCGTGCTCCGGCGAGAACACTACGAGGTGATGAAGGACGGCACCGTGCTCGCGAACAGCGGACACTTCAATGTGGAGATCGATATCCCAGCGCTGGCCGACCTGGCGACCGCGTCCCGTGAGATCCGCGAGTTCGTGCAGGAGTACCGGCTCAGCGACGGCCGCCGGATCTACCTGCTCGCCGAAGGGCGTCTCCTCAACCTGGCCGCCGCGGAAGGGCATCCGGCCGCGGTCATGGACATGAGCTTTGCGAATCAAGCCTTGTCCATCGAGTACCTGGCCCGGCAGGGGAAGACGCTGTCGCCGAACGTGTACAGCGTTCCCACGGACATCGACCAGGCGATCGCCCGTCTCAAACTGGACGCGATGGACGTGCGGATCGATGAGCTGACGGGCGAGCAGCGGAAGTACCTGCAGTCCTGGGAAGAGGGAACTTAGTCAGCCCCGCCTAGCCGGCCCACCTGGGTCAGTGGCCCCTCCTCCTGGGCCACGTATCATGGCCGCGTGCGGTGGCTGCGCGGCCTGTCTGATCTTCTATTCTCGTCCGCCTGCCGTGTGTGCCGCCGCGCGGGTGAGTTTCCGATCTGCCGGACGTGCCTTGAGGCGTTCCAGCTGATCGTCCCACCCTGGTGCGACGTCTGCGGCCGGCCGATGCCGTCGCCCTACCCGTCTGTCTGCTGCGCCATGTGCCGGACGCGTCCGCCGAACTACACCCGGGCGCGTCATGCCGGTGTGTACGAAGGACCACTCCGCGAGGCCATCCATGCCCTCAAGTTCAATGGGTGCCGGATGATGGCCGCGCCCCTCGGCGACCTCGTCGCCACTGTTGTCGAGGGGGACGCCCGGTTGCACGCCGACCTGGTGGTTCCGGTGCCGCTGCATCCCTCACGACACCGGCAGCGCGGGTTCAATCAGGCGGAATTCCTGGGGCAACGGGTCTCTCAGGCTCTCCACCTCCCGCTTGACGGCGCGCTGCTGCGGCGGGCCCATGCGACGGATGTCCAGAGCAGCCTGACGCGCGAGGCGCGGAGGACCAACGTGGCGGGCGCCTTTGTTTGTGCCGCGCCGATCACCGGGCGGCGGGCAGTGCTGCTCGTCGACGACGTCATGTCAACGGGATCTACCGCCTCGGAGTGCGCACGGGTACTGCGGCTGGCAGGCGCGGCGGATGTTGTTGTTGCCACCGTCGCTGCGGCGGTCCTTCCCAGCCTGCCGGAGTGCAGCCCCAGCCGGAAGCGCACGCCGGGGTGATCCAAACATGCCGCGCGCCGGTGAGGAGACCCCACCGGCGCGAGCGTCGGCCCTGGGGACCTACGGGCCAACGTTGTGCTGCACTGCCTTCCGGCAATTTCCCACACAGGCCTGGAAGATCCCTTCGTCCGTTCGGAAGATGGTGCACGCGTTCGCACTCCCGGAGGCCGGGGCAGGCCCCTTCGGGGGAAGATTGGTGGAAGTTCGGTTAGCGGCCGGAGGGGGCGGCCGGTGGGAGATCCGTGGCGACGCGCAGCCCTGGGGGCAGGGTGAACACGGCCGGGATCGCGTTCACCGCGATCGACCACGTCGCCACGTCGCCGTGGATCCCGCCGTCGATCACCATCTCGAGCGTGGGGACGCCGTCGATCTGGATGACGTCTCGGGGATGGCTGACCCCGGTCGCCATCGTGAGATCCAGCGTGACGGCCGCGTCCCCGCCGCGGATCCCGCGGCACACCTGGTGCAGGCCGCGTACGGCTCGGGCCGCGTCCACCTCCGGCTCGATCGTTTCATCGATGCGGTCGAGGGTCCACTTCATGGCCGCGGCGATCATCGCCACGGACTGGGGCAGTCCCACGTGTCCCATCGTGCCGTCCGCCACGCCGCGGGTGAAGTCGTCCACGCTCATCCCCACGCCGACCTTGCGCTGGAGCGGCACACGGCGCAGTCCCACGTCGACGACGCGTTCGACCCCGATCCGCCGGACGCTCCGGCACGGCATGGTGAGCATTACCGGCAGGGCATCCATGACGAATCCGGGGTTCACCCCCAAGCCGATGACCCGGGCGGCATGGGCCTTCGCGACCCGATCGAGCAGCGCCGCTTCGGCGGGATGATGGTGCCAGGGATAGGCAAGTTCCTCGCACGTGGAGATGACGCTCAGTCCAGACTCCAGCAGGGGAACGAGTTGGGGCATGACCTGGGTCATCCGCGATTGCGTCGAGTGCAGCACGACGTCCACCCCGGCGCGGAGGAACCGCTCCGCGGTGCGCTCGATGGGGGTCGCCTCTGCGCCCGGAACGAGGTCGGACAGCGGCCGGCCGGCCTTCTGTGGATCGGCGTCCACGGCGCCGGCGATCCGGTATCCCCGTTCGAGGGCGAGCTGGGCGATGCCGATGCCGATCGGGCCGAGACCAAAGACGATGACGCGTGAGGGTGTTGGTGTCATGGCCCCATTCTAGCAATGCACCGGCGCCGCGCTCATCGGTCGCGCACCCGACGGCGGGGGAGCGACGCCGTCGCGCCGAAACAAGCGGGCATGCCCGTCGCGGTCGTTGCCATCGGCGGCAATTCCCTCATCAAGGATGAACGGCATCCCTCGCTGGCCGGCGAGATCGAGGCGCTCGGGGAAACCTCCGCGCATGTCGCCGCGATGCTGGCTGCCGGATGGGACATCGTCCTCACGCACGGGAACGGCCCGCAGGTCGGGTTCAACCTCCTGCGGACCGAGTTGGCCTCGCGCATCGCGCCACCGCTGACGCTCGACGTCCTGGGAGCGCAGACCCAGGGCAGTATCGGCTATCTCATTCAGCAGGTTCTGGGTAATGAGATGCGTCGGCTCGGCATCCGCAAGCGCGTGGCCACCGTCGTCACGCAGGCGCTGGTCGACGCAGGCGACCCAGCGTTCCAGCGGCCCACCAAGCCGGTCGGACGCTTCTACACGAAGGATGAAGCGGACGTGCTGCGGGCCGAGCGCAGCTGGCAGATGGTGGAGGACGCCGGGCGGGGCTGGCGGCGGGTCGTGCCGTCACCTCTGCCGATCGAGATCATCGAGCGGCTGACCATCAAAGGCCTGGTCTATCAATCCATCGTCGTCATCGCCGCCGGCGGCGGAGGGATTCCGGTCGTGCGCGGGCCCGACGGAGCACTGCGGGGCGTCGAGGCCGTGATCGACAAGGACCTCGCCTCGTCGCTGCTCGCCCAATCCATCGGCGCCGACCTGCTCGTCATCTCGACCGCGGTGGAGCGCGTCGCCATCAACTACGGCCGTCCGGACCAAGAAGACCTTGCCACGATGACAGTTGAAGACGCGAAGCGGTTCCTCGGCCAAGGGCAGTTTCCGCCCGGGAGCATGGGCCCGAAGATCCTCGCCGCGGTGCAGTTCGTCGAGGGGACGGGAGCGGAAGCCCTCATCACCTCTCCCGAGCACATCCAGCAGGCCCTCGCCGGTGCGACCGGAACGCGCATCACAGGAGGAGTGCGCGAACGAGTTGAAGAGGGGAAAGCATGATCGACCTGCGACTGGCAGACCGCATGGCGGGGCTCGGTACCGAGACGGCCTTCGAGGTCCTGGCCAAGGCGCGTGAGCTCGAACGAACGGGCCGGTCCATCGTGCATCTCGAGATCGGCGAACCCGATTTCGACACCCCCGAGCATATCAAGGAAGCGGCGATCCAGGCGCTGCGCGATGGGCAGACCCACTACACGCCGGCCGCGGGAATCTTCGAGGCTCGGGAGGCCGTCGCCGACCACGTCGAGGCGGTGCGCAAAGTGCCGGTCGATCCCGCCGAAGTCGTCATGACGCCGGGCAGCAAGCCCATCATGTTCTTCTCCATCCTCGCCCTGGTCAATCCAGGAGACGAGGTCATCTATCCTGACCCCGGGTATCCGATCTATGAATCGGTGACGAAGTTCGTCGGCGGCGTGCCGAAGGCGCTGCCCCTGCGCGAGGAGAACGGCTTCCGCATCGATCCTGATGAGCTCCGTGCGCTCGCCACCCCGAAGACCCGGCTCATCGTCATCAACACGCCGCACAATCCCTGCGGCTCGACGCTCACCCGGGCGGATCTCGAGGCCATCGCCGATGTCGCCGAGCGCCACGACGCTTACGTGCTGGCGGACGAGATCTACTGGCAGATCACCTATGACGGTGTTCACACGAGCATCATGAGCCTGCCCGGCATGAAGCGACGCACGATCTTGCTCGACGGGTTCTCGAAAGCCTATGCGATGACCGGCTGGCGCCTCGGCTACGGTGTGATGCGGCAGGAGCTCGCTCAGCGCATCGCCCAGCTCATGGTGAACTCGAACTCATGCGCAGCGGCCTTCACGCAGATCGCCGGGATCGCGGCCCTCCGCGGGCCGCACGCTCCCGTCGCCGCCATGGTCGCGGAATTCCGCCGCCGCCGTGACGTGATCGTCTCCGGCCTCAACGCGGTGGACGGCATGAGCTGCACCGTCCCGTCGGGAGCCTTCTACGCCTTCCCCGGCGTGAAGCGCATCGATGCCGACAGCAAGCGGCTCGCCGAGCACCTGCTGACCAATGGGGGCGTCGCGTGTCTCTCCGGCACCGCGTTCGGCCGCCAGGGGCAGGGGTACCTGAGGTTCTCCTACGCCAACAACATCGAGAACATCACGGAAGGTCTCCGCCGGGTACGGGACGCGGTGGGGCGCTACCGGGCGGGCGTCGGCTCCAGCTAGTTCTCCGTAAGGTCTCCCGGGGCGAAGCTCCGCACGACCTCGTCGCACTGGCGCTGTCCCTGACGCCACTGGGCCAGTGGTTTGGCGCACACCACGATCTGTATCCGCGCCCGGCCGGCCGCCGCCGCACCAACCAGGGCCCACTCGGTGCTCCCCGAGCTCCCCGTCAGCTCGAACCGGTACCACAATGCCGCAGCCGTGGTGCGCGGGTCCTGCAGGAACCCGGAGACCCCCTGGATGGGCAGCAGCGTGAAGACCTGGCGCCGGATCTCCGCCTCGGCGGGCGGGCCGGATGACGGCACGGTGAACACCGAGATGAACTCCGGCGACTGCGGCTCCGCGCCGCGCGGAACGAATCGCACCTCCGGTCCTCCGGGAGGCAGCGCTGCCTGGACCCACCCCCCGGGAAGGCGGACGGCGAAGCCCGTGCGTTGATCACGGTGCTCCGTGAACGACGGCGTACTCGGAGCCGCGCGGCATCCCGCGGTGAGCATCACGGCGGCCAGCAGCGCCACGGCGGTCCTCATGGCGACTCTCTTCGCCCTGCGCCTGACCCACCCTCCGCACCTCGCCACCCACGCTCCGCACCTAGACCGAAGGGAATGAGCGGCATTCCGTGGGAAGAGTCATCGGGATGAGAGCGATGGTGCTGTCGCAACCCGCGCCGGCGGAGAGTCATCCCCTGCGCGAGAGCGCGCGGCCGCGACCGCAGCCGGGCGATGGCGAGGTTCTGGTCCGCGTCGAGGCCTGCGGCGTCTGCCATACCGATCTTCATATCGTCGACGGTGAGCTCATCCCGCACAAGGCGGAACTCACTCCCGGACATCAGGTTGTCGGCCGGGTCGAATCGCAAGGGAGGGACGTGGCATCCCCGGCGATCGGGAGCCGGGTCGGCGTCGCCTGGCTACATCACGCCTGCGGGCGCTGTGCGTACTGCCGGAGGGGTCTGGAGAATCTTTGCCCCGAGGCAACATTCACCGGGTACGACGTCGACGGCGGATTCGCCGAGTACCTGGTCGCCCCGGCGGCGTTCGTCTATCAGCTTCCCGACACATTCTCGTCGCTGGAGGCCGCGCCGCTCATGTGCGCGGGGATCATCGGATACCGGTCGCTGCGGACCGCCCAGGTGCGTGAGGGCGATCGGGTCGGGCTGTTCGGCTTCGGGGCCTCGGCCCACCTCGCTCTCCAGGTCGCCCGGCACTGGCACTGCGACGTCTACGTGTTCACGCGAAGCGGGGAGCACCGGACGCTGGCCGAAGAGTTGGGGGCGGCATGGGCCGGTACGGTGGAGGACCAGGCGCCGGCGCCGATCGACGCCGGGGTTGTCTTCGCTCCCTCGGGCCAGGTCGTCGTCGCGGCCCTCCGCCATCTGCGTCCCGGCGGCACGCTGGCCATCAACGCTATCCATCTCGATCAGATCCCCGCGTTCGACTACGCGACGCTCTATGGCGAGCGGGGCCTGCGGAGCGTGACGAACAGCACGCGTCAGGACGGACGCGAATTCCTCGAACTTGCCGCCGCGATTCCCCTGCGCCCGCGGGTCGAGCGCTGGGGGCTGAGTGAGGCCAACGAGGTGCTGCGGCGGATGAAGCAGGGCGAGGTGAACGGCGCCGCCGTCTTGGAGATCACG
>DATDEG010000128.1:0-15572 GCA_036523465.1 bacterium | reverse complement strand
TTGCGAAGTCCTCACGCGGTTTCCGGCCGAGCAGCTTCTGGTCGCCGGCACTCGATACCATGCGGCGACGGGGCCGCTCCCGGCGACCCGCGAGACAGAGTCACACCGCAACCGGGATGGTGCCATCGAGCCGGTCATGGCGACCGCCCAGCACGAGGGCAGCGAGGTTCGCGCGTAGCCGGTGATGACGGAGTGCACGGCGGGCGCTCTGAGATGATCATCGACACGCACGTCCACATCATCGTCCCCGAACTGCTTTGGGACGCGGCCCCAGAGGAAACCTGGCGGCCTCGGGTCCTGCGCGAGGGAGGTCGTCAGGTCATCGAGTGGGCGGGCCGGCGCATCACTTCCGCGCTCCATGAATTCGTCTCGGTCGAGGGGATCCTGGAGACCTCGAGAGCGATGGGTATGACCCATGTGCTCCTCAGTCCATGGGCCAACCTTCTTCGGTCCGATGCGCCCGCGGACGAGGCCCGGCGGACGGCCGAAATCCTCAATGAGTCCCTCACCCAGATCGCCCGGCATCACCCAGGGCAGATCAGCGTGCTCGGATCGGTTGCGCTCGCGGATCCCGCGCAGGCCGGACGCGACGTGGCCGGCCTGATGCGACGGCCCGGCATGCGGGGCGTCGAGGTGCCCGCCAGCGTGGCCGGGGTCTGCCTCGGTGACGACCGCTTCCGTCCGTTCTGGGAGGCGGCCGAGGACGCGGGCGCGCTGGTCTTCGTCCACCCGACCACTCACGGATTCAACCTCGCTGTCCTCACCGAGTACTACCTGTGGAACGCCGTGGGCAATCCGCTGGAGACGACGATCACCGCGGCCCAGATGGTGATGGCCGGGGTCATGGAGGCGCATCCGAGGCTCCGCGTCCTGCTTGCGCATGGAGGCGGGGCGATCCTGGCGCTGCGCGGGCGGCTCCGCCACGCGCACGCCATCCAACCCGCGGCCCGCGTCCGCCTTCGGGAATCTCCGGAGGACTCACTGCGGCGATTCTTCTACGACACCGTCACGCATGACGCCGGTCTGCTCCGCGCCCTCGTCGCGTACGCCGGTGCCGATCACGTCATGCTCGGCACGGATTATCCGTTTGATATGGGGCTGGCCGATCCGATCGCGTTCGTCCGCTCCGCGGGCCTGTCGCCCGCCGAGGAGGCCCGCGTGTTGGGCGGCACGGCGGCCGAGTTGCTCGGGCTGACGCCGGTGGGGAGCCGTGTGTGACCCACGTCCGGGACGAGCCTGTGTCTGATGCGCGGGTCCGGGCCGCGACCGAGCATTGGGCGCCGCGCTTCGTGGCGCAGGGTGTCGACTACAATGACTTCGTTCGAACCACCGCGGGCCTCCAGCACTGGGAGCAGTGGCTCCCTGCGTGGATCATGCTCGGGGACGAGCATGCCGCGCTCGCGGGTGAGGCAGCAGGCCGGGGGCGCATGCGTAGCGCGGGCGAGGCCTACCTGCGCGCGGCACTCTCCTACCACTTCGCCCAGTTCGTCTGGCTCCTGGACCTGACGGCGCGCAAGCAGGCGGCGCGGAAGGCCATCGAGTGCCTCTACACCGCCCACCGCACGCTCGATCCGGCTGCCGAGCGCGTGGAGATTCCCTTCGAGGGTGTGATGCTGGCGGCAAATCTACGCCGGCCCGCGAACCACGCGGAATGGGTAGGGATCGAGCGAGGCCGCGACCGGCGCTCGCCGCTGGTCCTGCTCATCCCCGGTCTCGACTCTGCCAAGGAGGAGTTCTTCCACTGGGAAGAGGTGTTTCTGGCACGCGGCATGGCCACGCTCTCACTGGACGGGCCGGGGCAGGGGGAGAGCGGAGAGCTTCTACCGATCCGGCAGGATTACGAAGGCGCGGTCTCCGCTGCCATCGACGCGCTCGCCGGGCGGGAGGATCTGGACCTTACACGCATCGGCGCCGCGGGTGTGAGCCTCGGCGGATATTACGCCCCGCGGGCGGCTGCATTCGACGATCGGATCCGGGCGGTGGCGGCCATTGGGGGACCGTTTGACTTCGGCGCATGCTGGCCGCACCTTCCGGAATTGACGCGGGCCACGTTCATTCACCACGCGCGCGCCGCCGGAGACGCCGAGGGCCGAGAGGGGGCCGCCCGCCTGTCCCTCCGCGGGGTCCTGCCCCGGCTGCGGCAGCCGTTGCTCGTGGTCTCCGGAAGACTCGACCGGATCATTCCGCCGGAGCAGGCCGAGCGGGTCGCCGCCGAAGCGCCCAACGCGACGCTGGTCATGTACCCCGACGGCAACCACGTCTGCAACAACATCCCGTACAAGTACCGGCCCCTGGTAGCCGACTGGCTGTGGGAGCGCCTCTGCGATGCTCCTTAAGTTCTCCCGGGAGGAGATGGCGCGTCGCTGGACACTGGCCCGGGACCTGATGGCCCGCGAAGGTCTGGACGCGATGCTGCTCTTCGGGAATTCCGGGGTCAACAGACACAACCAGGCCAACGTATTCTGGCTCAGCAATCACCTTGACTTGCACCATGCGTACCTGCTGGCCCCACATGACGTCCGGATCGACGCAGCGCTGTACGTTGGGTTGACGAATCATGTGCCGCAGGCGCGGCGGGCGGCCGACATCCCGATCGTCCAGTGGGGCGAATACGATCCGGCGAGGACCGTAGCGGCCCGTCTGAGGGAGATCGGTCTCGTGCGCGGACGGATCGGACTCGTCGGTGTGAATCACACCTTCGGGATCGGCATGCCGTTTCAACACCACGCGCTGTTGGCTGAGATGCTCCCCGGCCTGACGCTGGTGGACGTCACGAAGGCATTTGTTGCCCTGCGCGCGGTGAAATCCGATGAGGAGATAGCGCGCCTCCGGCGGGCCGCAGCGCTGACCGATCGCGCCATCGACGCGCTCCGGCACGAGGTCCGGCCGGGTCTGCCGGAGTACGCCCTCCCGGGGATCATCGAGGGGGCGTACCGGCGGGAGGGTGGAGACCCGCATATCGCCTTCGTGCGCTCTATGCCGATGGACGACCCGAACGGCTGCGTTCCCGCCCAGGACCCCTCCGACCGGACGATCCGGCGCGGGGACGTCGTGATCACAGAGATCAGCGCGACGCTGTGGGGCTACTCGGGGCAGATCCATCGCCCGATCTTCGTCGGGACGGATCCCACCTCCGCCTGGCGGCGCATGTTCGAGACCGCCGCGGAGGCGTTTCACCGGATGGCGAAGGCGATGCGCCCTGGCGCGAGAGA
This sequence comes from bacterium, assembly GCA_036523465.1. GTDB lineage: Bacteria > Sysuimicrobiota > Sysuimicrobiia > Sysuimicrobiales > Kaftiobacteriaceae > Kaftiobacterium. Next base: position 12,360 of record DATDEG010000128.1, on the reverse strand, counting down.
ATCAGACATCGTTGCTGCGGCGTCTCTCATCGGTGAGCGTGGATACGCCGTGTATGACGATCTCGTGCACGGCTACGGGGTGGACATCCATCCCCCGGTGATTGATCGATCGTGTGTCGTGCACTGGGACCGGGGGACGCTTCCCTCGCCGGGGGGCCAGCGGTTCGAGCGGAACATGGCCGTAGTCATTCAGCCTAACCCCATCACCCCTGACGAACGGATGGGTCTCCAGGTTGGCGCTCTGACGGTGGTGACTGACGGCGGGGCGGCATCCCTCCATCAGATTCCGCTCGAGCCCGTCATCGCCGAAGCGTAGAGAGGAGCCGCGGGTGAAGATCGTCGTAGACGGGGTGAGCAAGCGCTTCAGCAGCGGCGGGACGTCCGCGCTGCAGGACTGCCGGCTCGAGGTGCGCCCCGAGGAGTTGCTCTGCGTGCTGGGTCCCAGCGGCTGCGGGAAGACGACGCTGCTGCGGATCATCGACGGGCTGCTGCGGGCGGACGGGGGCCGCGTGCTCATCGACGGCCGTGAGGTAATGGCCCCGCGGCCAGATATCGCGCTGGTGTTCCAGCACTTCGGGCTATTCCCCTGGAAGACCGTGGCGGAGAATGTGGCCTACGGCCTTCGGGTGCAGGGCCGGCGGCGGGATGAGATCCACGAGATCGTACCGCGCTACATCGAACTGATGGGGCTGCGCGGGTTCGAATCGAATTACCCCTACCAGCTCAGCGGGGGGATGCAGCAACGCGTCGGCCTGGCCCGCGCGCTTGCCGTGAATCCGACGGTCCTCCTGATGGATGAGCCGTTCGGGTCGCTCGACGCGCAGACCCGTGAGCTGATGCAGGAGGAGCTCCTGCGCATGTGGCGGGCGCAGCCCAAGACGCTCGTCTTCGTCACGCACAGCATCGACGAGGCGATCGTGCTCGGTGACCGCATCGCGCTCATGGCCAGCCGGCCGGGGACGATCCGTGAAGTCGTCGATGTGAGTATCCCCCGTCCGCGGGATCCGGAGGCGGTCCGTGGGTCCGCCCGCTATTCTGAGCTGCGCCACCACATCTGGAGCCAGCTCCGGCACGACGTGGGAGGGAGGGTCTGATGAGCAAGGCCACCGTGTGGGATCGCGCAAGCGCGGTGACGAGGGCCGGGCTGGGAGCAAGGCTGACCTCCCCCTTCACCGTGCGTGCGCTGTCGGTCATGATCGGGGTCGCGGCGTGGGAGGTCTACGGTCGGGCCATCCGCTCGGTGATCTTTACATACCCGACCGCCATCGCCCGGGCGTTCGCCCAGCTCGTCCGGGCCGGCGAGTTGTGGTTCTATCTGAGGAGCAGCCTCGTCGTGCTCTCGCTCGGGCTGCTGCTGGCCATCGTCGTTGGGATTCCACTGGGAATCCTCGTCGGGCGGCGGCGGCTGGTCGAGTACGTCGTGGATCCGTATATCAACGCGCTGTATGCTACCCCGCTGGTGGCGGTCATCCCGGTGATCGTCCTGTGGCTGGGGTTCCAGACGACGGCGAAGGTCGTGCTCGTGTTCCTGTTCTGCGTCTTTCCGATTCTCATCAACACCTACCAGGGCGTGAAAAGCATCGACCCCCGCCTTGTGGAGGTGACCCGGGCCTTCTGCTCGAGCGAGCGCGACCTGTGGCGGGATCTCATGCTGCCGTCCTCCATGCCGTTCATCCTCGCCGGCATCCGGCTGGCCATCGGCCGGGGGCTGGTCGGCATGGTCGTCGCGGAATTCTATACCACGATCACCGGGCTGGGCTACATGATCGTCCAGTATGCGAACACCTTCAGAATGGACCGTCTGTTCGTTCCCATCGTGCTCCTCATGGCGATGGGGATCATCCTTACCAGCATCCTGCGCAGTTTTGAACGGCGCCTGGCGCCGTGGCTGTACATCGCCAGGGACGAATAGCAGGCGACTCTCGGGGAGGTGGAAGGATGGCACGCTCGTGGTTCCGGCTCTTCGCCGTGGCGGTGGTGGCTGTCGCGCTCACGGTCGGCCTCGTGGGTCCGGGGACGGCTCAGCCGCGCCTGCGGCCTCTGGTCATCGCCATGCCGACGACCCCGCCAAACCTCATTCATATCCCGCCGTGGATCGCCCTAGAGACAGGGCTCTTCGCCAAATACGGTCTGGACGCGAAGATGCTGACATTCGAGGGGGGACCCGCTGCACTGCGCGCCCTCATCGGGGGCGGCGGATCGGTGCATCTCGCCGCGCCCGGCATCCCGCCGTTCGTCGCGGCCGTCGGCGCCGGCGCCGAACTGCGGGCCGTGGCGACCTACTCGATGAAACATCCGGTGGCAATGGTCGCGCAAGGTGAGATCAAGACCTGCGCTGACCTGCGCGGCAAGAAGATCGGCACCCCGGGGGGCACGGGGGCGTACTCGGAAGTCATGGCCCGAGCCTATCTTGCCACCTGCGGCCTGACGCCGCGTGACGTGCAGTACATCAACATCGCCATCGGAGCGCGGGTGCCCGCGCTCGTCAGTGGACAGATCGACGCGATGGTCCTCCACGTGGACCAGCTCTTCGAAGTGATGCAGCAGAAGAAGTCCCTGCGTCTGTTGGCCCACATGGCAGAGGTGCTCCCCAAGGGCTGGTACGCCGCTTACATCACCACCTTCGACTTGATCACCAAGGATCCGAAGTTCGTCCAGGACGCGGTGATGGCGCTCACGGAGGCGAACCGCTTCATCTATCAGAACCGGGACCGGACGATCGAGATCGGCATGAAGTACACGAAGTTCGACAAGGACATCATTAGCCGGACCTATGATGAGCTGGTCAAGCGCGGCGTCTGGCCGGTGAACGAGGGCCTCCGGCAAGACCTCGTCGAGGCCGGCATCGACACGGAGGTCAGCGTTGGAACGATCACCGGCCCGGCGAAGCCGACCTTCGACAACACGACCAGTGTCGGATTCGTGCGTGCCGCGATCACGAAGCTGGGGCGCTGGACGGGCGATCCCCGCTGGTACTAGGAAAGTCCATGGCTGACCTCGGGGGCAGATGGGTCGGGCGGCCCATCCGCCGGCGCGAGGACCCGCGGTTCGTGCGCGGCGAGGCGACGTATGTCGCCGATCTGGTCTTGCCGCGCATGCTCCATGCCGCGGTGGTGCGGAGTCCTCACGCACACGCCCGCCTGATCGAGGTACGCAAGTCCTCCATCAACGATGCCCCGGGGGTCGTGGAGATCATCTCCGCGGCCGATGTCCAGGGCCGCCTGCATGCGCTCCCTCCGAACGCCCCCGAAGGAGTGACCGTGGCACCGGTCCCGCATCCGCCGCTGGCCACCGATCGCGTGCGATACGTCGGGCAACCTGTTGCCGTCGTCATCGCCGACGGTGAGGACGCGGCGCTCGACGCAGCCCAAGCGCTCGAGGTTGACTACGAGATCCTTCCCGCGGTCGTCGATGCGCGCGGCGCCGAGCACGGGGCCACCCGCCTGCACGATGCGCTGCCGGACAACGTCCTGTCACGCTGGTCGCGATCCGGCGGCGACCCGGAGGCGGCTTTCCGGTCGGCGGCGCACGTCGTCCGCCAGCGGTTCCACATCCCGCGTCTGGCCGGAGCTCCTCTGGAGACGCGCGGGGCGATTATGCGGTACGACGCCGGGGCGGATCTGCTTACCGTCTGGTGCTCCATGCAGGACACGCACCGCCCACTCGCGCAGCTCAGCCGCGCGCTGGGGCGCCCGGAAGACCGTATCCGGGTGATCGTCCCTGATGTCGGGGGCGCGTTCGGGGTGAAGGGCGGCATGCCGGTGGAGATGGGCGTGATCGCCGACGCCGCCATCCGTCTCCGCCGGCCGATGCGATGGATCGAGGACCGGCGCGAGAACCTCCTGGGATCGTATCAGGGCCGTGGAATCGAGGCGGACATGGAATTCGCCCTCGACGGCCGCGGGCGCATCCTCGCCGTCCGGGCCCGCCTCATCGCCGACCTCGGGGCGTATCTGTTTCCCTCGACGCCGATCCCCTCGCTCACCACGGCGATGCTGCTCACCGGCGCCTACGACATCTCGAACGCCTCGGTCGAGCTCATCGGTGTGGCGACGAACAAGGTCCCGGTCGGTCCCTATCGGGGTGCGGGCCGTCCGGAGGCCGCTTATCTGGTGGAGCGGATGGTGGATCTCGCCGCCCGGGAGCTGGGTGTCGATGCCGTCGAAATGCGGCGGCGAAACCTCATCCCTCCGGATCGCTTCCCGTACCGCACGCCGCTGGGATTCACCTATGACTCGGGGAACTACCGCGTGGCGCTTGATCGGGCCTGTGAGCTGATCGGCTATGCGCCGGCAGCACGGGACGGTGCCGCGGCGGACGGTGGATCGGCGTGGAACGACCGCCGGCTTCGCGACGGCCGTGTGCGGGGAGTGGGCCTCAGTCTCTACGTCGAGCGGGCGGGAAGCGGATTGTGGGAGGGCGCTGCTGCGACCGTGACCCCCGCCGGCCGCGTCATCGTGCGGATCGGCTCGAATCCGCACGGGCAGGGACATGAGACGATCTTCGCCCAGATCGCCGCGGACGCGCTGCAGATCGACGTCGCCGACGTCACCGTCGAGCACGGCGACTCGGCCGTCGTCCCGCGCGGGGTGGGGACCTTCGGCAGCCGGTCGACGACCATCGGTGGCTCCGCGGTACTCGTCGTCGTGGGGAAGATCGCCGCGCGCGCGAAAGAGATCGCGGCGCACCTGCTCGAGGCGTCTCCGGCTGATATCGTCTGGGACGGCGGGCGGCTTCACGTGCGTGGCGCGCCGGAGCGGGCGCTCACGCTCCGAGACGTCGCCGCTGCAGCGTACCAGCCAGGCCGCCTTCCGCCGGGCGCGGAGCTTGGGCTGGCGGCCTCGGGAACGTTTGCGCTCCCTGATCCGGTCTTTCCCTTCGGCGCCTATGCCGCGGTCGTCGAGGTGGACCCCGAGACAGGAGAGATCAGCGTCGAGCGGTTCGTCGCCATAGACGACGCCGGACGCATCGTCAACCCTCTGCTGGCGGAAGGACAGGTCATCGGCGCCGTCGCTCAGGGGCTCGGGCAGAGCTTTTGGGAGGAGGCCGTCTATACCGACGATGGGCAGGCGGTGAGCGCATCGTTTGCGGAGTACGCCCTGCCGCGCGCAGTCTCCGTGCCGCCAGTCCTAAGCGAATTGATGGAGACTCCTTCTCCACTCAATCCGCTCGGCGCGAAGGGCATCGGTGAGGCGGGGACGATCGGCGCGCCGGGCGCGATCGCGAACGCCGTGATGAATGCCCTCGCATCCCGCGGCGTCCGCCACCTGGACTTCCCGTTCACCCCTCAGAAGATCTGGCAGGCGCTCCGGGCGCCCGGCCAAACGCCGCCCGCGCGGCCGTGACCCGGGAGACGATCCACGAGCCTTTGAACTGCTCGCGGAGCGTGGGGTCCTCCATCCGGTTGCGCATCTCGTCCACCCAGCGCTCCGCGTCGCGGAGATGCTGATCCGCTTCCTCGAGCCGGCTCGCCCTGACCGCCAGCGCCTGCCGGGCCAGGGCGATCTCGAGCCGCATGTGAGGATTGTCGGCGTCGGTGAGGTGCCTCTCAGCTCTATCCAACGCGTCGGCCGCCTCGGTAAGATGGTCCTGCAGCAAGGCAGCCCGTCCTAACGCAACGTTCGCGACGCACCGGACCTCCAGCAGCCTCCCCCCGGCTATCAGACGCAGCACCTGCCTGGCCAGCGCTTCCGCGCGCGCCGACTCACCGATTTCGGCCCATCCCATCGCGACCCAGGCTCCCCCGATGAGGAGATAGTCTCCCAGGTCTTTCTTCTGATCGGCGGCATAAGGGCCGGCCGGAGAGGCCAAGGACATCGACCGTTCCGCCTCCTCCAGAGCCAGCGCCGCGTCTTGACGGGAGCCCGCAGCTACCTTCAGCACGGCGGCGATCCCCAACACGGTCGGCGTTTCGGGATCGTTTGGGGCAAGAGCGCCCACGGCCTGCTCCACGTATCGCTGCGCCTGCGGCAGATTGCCGATGAGCAGATGGGCGAGGACCGCGACGCCCATGTTTCCCGGATTGACGTAGCCGATGCGCTGCCCCAGTTCTACCCCGGCGTCGACCGCGTGGACCATGAGGTCGAACCGCGCCAGTGCCCAATATCCAAACGACCTGAAGAAGTGCACCCACATCGCGCGGCGCTGGTCGCCGATCTCTTCGGCAACCGCCGCCGCCTGGTCCAGGAGGCGGAGGCTCTCCTCGTGCCGTCCGTCGACACCTGTGATCAAGCCGAGATAGCTGAGCGCGGTGGCCTCGCGTGCCCGGTCGCCGGCGAGCCGGGCTTCGGTGAGTGCGCGCTGCGCCCACTCGAGCCCTCCCGCGATGTCCTGCGACATGTAGCACGTCATCGACAGCAGGTTCATCACGCCTGCCGTCGCCGCGTGATCGCCGACACCCTTGAGGATCTCGAGGGCGTTGAGGCCGACACGCCTGGCCTCGGCGAGGTGGTTCTGGTCCCAGTAGCCGGTTGCGATCTCGGTCAGCGCGAGCCCTTCGGTGCGGCGGTCTCCGACCTGCTGCGCGAGCCGCAGCGCCTCCTCGTACCCGGCGATGATCTCACCAAAGGGTCGCGAACGACGGCGGTGCGACAGCCGCGTGATCTCGTACAGCAGCCTCGCCTCCATCGCCCGGTCGCCGGCCGTGCGCGCGGTCCCCAGGGCGGCTTCGAAGTCCACCTGCGCCGTGTCGTACTGCCCAATCACCTGAAGGGTCTCCCCGCGCTTCCGGCGGACCTCCGCCCGCTCGGCCGCCGACAATCGGTCTCCGGCGATGCTCATCGCCTGGGAATACGCTTCCACCGCGCGCCGGTTGGCGAAGACCTGCCGGGCGCGATCGCCGGCCCGGATGAGGTAGGGAACCGCGCGCGCGGCGTCTCCGGCTTGTTCCCAGTGGTGGGCTAGGAGGTCAAGGACCTCATCGGTGCGGTCTGTGGCCACCTGCTCGATCCATGCCGCCACCCTTCCGTGCGCCGGCGAGCGAACCGCCCTCGGAACCGTCGCATACGCCACGTCGCGGGTGAGAGCGTGTTTGAAGATGTACTCGCGGTCTCCGGCGAGCGTGGACGTCGGTCGCTCCCGGATGAGGTCGCGGTCTTCCAGGCGATCCAGGATCCGGTGGATACCGTCGGTACCTGTGGTCAGCGCCCGGAGGGTTCCCATCCAGAAGATCCGGCCGACGACCGAGGCCTGCTGCAGGAGCCGCTTCTCGTCGTCCGGGAGCCGGTCGAGCCGGGCGGCGATGACACCCTGCACCGTGTCGGGGAGCGGGATCGCCGTGATGTCCGCAATGGCGCGCCAGCGTCCGCCGTTCTCGACGATCGCACCCTGCTCCATGAGCATCCGCACGATCTCTTCCACGAAGAACGGATTGCCCTCGGCGCGGGCGACGACGTCCGCGCGCACAGACTCAGGAAGATCGTCCAAATCGAGCAGCGCGGCGATGAGCGTCCGGGACTCGGTCTCCGACAGCGGCTCCAGGTTGATCGTCGCCGCATTCTTGAGCCCCGCGCCCCATTGCTGCCGCCGTTCGAGCAGCTCCGGCCGCGCCAGACACAGCAGCAAGGCGGGCGTTTCGTGAAGGCGCGACATCGTGTAATCCAGCAGATCGAGCAGCGCCTCATCCGCCCAGTGAAGATCTTCGACGACCAGCACGAGCGGACGCGCGCCGGCCCGTCCGTTAAGGTAGCGGCGCCAGGCCGCGAACGCTTCTTCGCGCGCGCTCTTCGGATCGAACGTGAGGATCTCCGATCCGGGGAAGACGAGCCCGATGAGGAACCCCAACGCTTCAGCCCCTCGGCCGGGGTCGGTACTCACGACCTGGGCGATGGCCGTGCGGAGTTTCTCGCGCGCCGCCTCCGCAGGCTCACCTTCCATGATCTGCGCATCTTGCTTGAGGATCTCGGCCACCGGCGCGAAGCTGAGACCGTCACCGAACGGCAGGCAGCGTCCTTTCCGGATCGTCGGGCTGTCTGGAAGCGCGGAGAGGAGGATGAGGAACTCCTGCTGCAGTCTGGATTTGCCCACGCCGGGCGCGCCGAGCACGGTGACGAGGTGCGGCCGCCGTTCTCGCGCGACGCGATCGTACAGCCGCAGCAGCAGATCCATCTCGTCCCCGCGGCCGATGAGCGGGGCCTGACGGCCCGGGACCCCGCGCTGCGCGCGCTGCGCCCGCACGCCGACGACAACCCAGGCCTCGAGCGGCTGTGCCTTCCCCTTCAACTCGAGCGACCCGACCGGCTGCGCTTCAACGATCCCCCGGACCGACCGCTGCGTGCGGGGTCCGATGAGGATCGAGCCGGCCTCTCCGTGCTGCTGGAGACGCGCGGCGACGTTGATGGCATCCGCGGCCAGGTGGAACTCGCCGAGGCCGCCGCCCTTCGGATCGGCGACGACCTCTCCGGTGTTGATGCCGATGCGCATGCGCAGCGGCGTCCGTCCTTCGCGCACCAACTCCGCGTTCAGGCCGTCGAGGGCATCCCGCATCGCGAGCGCCGCCCGGACAGCACGCTCGGCATCATCCTCATGAACCTCGGGGAGCCCGAAGATGACGAGGGCCGCATCGCCGGCGTACTTCTCCGTCGTGCCGCCGAAGCGCTGCGCTTCGGCCGCGACCAGCGCGTAGAATCGTGCGACGATGGCGCGGAGATCCTCGGGGTCGAGGGACTCGGCAAGCCCCGTGAAGCCGGCCAGGTCGGCGAACAGAGCGGTGACGAGGCGGCGCTCTTCAGTCCCACCGGCGGTGCCGAGCGCGGCCCCGCAGTTCGAGCAGAACCGGGCGCCGGATGGATTGTCGTGTGCGCACACAGGGCATCGCATAGGCGGCGTCGGTCTAGGCGTGTTTGACGGCTCGATGGCCGAATCCTCTGCAATGTTATACTCGGAGGCGATGACCGCCTACGAGCTGCTGCGCTTCGTGCACGTGCTGTTTGCGGTCACGGCGGTAGGGGCGAACATCACGTACAGCGTCTGGCTCGCCCAGGCCTCGCGCGAGCCCGAGCACCTCGACTACACTCTCCGCGGCCTCGTCCTGCTCGACGGGCGGGTCACCACTCCTTCGTACATCATGCTGCTCGTCACCGGAGCGGCGCTGGTCCTGCAGGGCAATGTCCCCTGGGGATCCTCGTGGCTGGTCACGGCTATCGCCCTCTACGCGGTCGCGGCGATCCTCAGCGCGTTCTGGTACGCACCGCTGCTCCGCGCCCAGGTCGTCGCGCTGCGCCGGCAGGCGCTGGCCGGAGATGCCTACCGGGCGTTGGAGCAGCGCGCGAGGGCGATCGGGGCGACGATCCTCGTCGTCGTCCTCGCCGTCGTCTACCTGATGGTGACGAAGCCGGCGCTGTGGTGAGTGTTACGGCTCGCGCTCGATCTCCAGCGTGTAGTCGCTGGCGACCGCGGCCAGCGCGCCGATTGCCGCCAGCAGGGGCGCAACCAGAACCCCGACCGCGGCAACGGTGAGCGGGACCTCCATGATGGTCCGCTCGCCCTGGCGGATGACGAGCCGGCGGACGTTGCCCTCGTGGATGAGCTGCTTGACGGTGTCGAACAGCTTGTCGGCGGTGACGCGAATCTTCTCCCGAGTCCCTTCAGCCATGTGGTCCACTCCTCTCGAAGGTGGAGGTACTCCCCCCTTCATCGAATCAGATTCGAGAAGAAACCTCAAGCCTGAGGTGAGCTGATGACACCGCGGGGGTCCGTGGCGGGTGTGGTCCTCATCGTGCTGGGGATCCTGTTCTTCCTCGCGCAGCGATGGGGAGTCGGCGGTGAGGCGGTGGTCGCGGCGATCGGCATCGCCTTTCTGACCGCCTACGCGTTGACACGGCAGTACGGCTTCCTCATTCCCGGCTGCATCATGACAGGACTCGGGATCGGAATCATCTACGAGAACCGCATCGACGGCAACGGCGCGCCGATCCTCCTCGGGTTGGGCGTGGGCTTTCTGGCGATCTATGCCGTCTCGTCCCTCCGCGGGCGGATGCCGGGTGACTGGTGGCCGCTGATCCCCGGAGCCGTGCTCTCCTTCATCGGCCTCATGCTCGCCGCCAATGCGACCGGCGCACTCGCCGCCGTAGGGCGGTGGTGGCCGGCCGTGCTCATCTTGATCGGCCTGTATGTGGTTCTCCGGCGGCCGAGGCGCCCGGCGGCCTAAGGGTGAGACCAGAACGATACGGGGGGGCACGATGAACAGAGGCAGGGATTCAGGCCAGTTGCTCTGGGGCATCCTTCTCGTCGTGCTGGGGCTACTCTTCCTCTCGAGCAACTTCGGCTATGGGACGTGGTTCGTCTGGGACCGCTGGTGGCCGGTGGTACTGATCGTCATCGGCGTGATCATGCTCTACCGCCGGAGCGAAGCGGCGGGCCAGGGCGGAGGCGCGACCCCGCCGGCTCCCATGCCAGGTCCGCTCCGGCCGCCGGGTGAGCCCGTTCCATCCGGCGTAGGTCCGGCGGCGGTTGCGGCGCAGCCTGCGCCGGGCCAGCCCGCATCGGCCCCGCCCGCGGAGACGCCGTCCACCGCGCACCGCAGGTACCCGACCGGCGCGATCATCCTCATCGGGCTCGGGGTGGCCTTCCTCCTGGATAACCTCATCGGAGGAAACGCGTTCCCTGCGTTCGTCCTCATCGCGATTGGGGTCGCTCTGGTCCTCAGACAGCGGGCCGAGCGATGACGCGCGCGCAGCTGTACGCCTTGATCGTCACGGCCGGCATCCTCGTCCTCTTCGCCGGTGGCGGCGGACGTCGATTCGTCGGCGGCCCCGGCGGCGTCGTCACGGAGCGCCATGAGGGGATGCTCGGCGGCGCTCAGCTCCTGCGGGCGCACATCAGCCAGGGCGCCGGAACCCTTCGCATCCAGACGGCCGACACGGAGACGGCATATCTCGCCGCGCTGACGCACGATCGGCGTGACCGAATCGACGTCATGTATCGCAGCGGCGAGCTCCGGATCGCCGAAGCCGGACGTCGGATTCCCGGACGCATGACCAACGAGTGGGACATCACGCTCAGCCGCCGCATCCCCGTCAACCTGCGCATCTCGACCGGCGCAGGGCGCGCGTCGGTGGATCTCAGCGGCCTGCGGGGCGAGATCGACGTGCGTGCCGGTGCCGGCGAGGTGTTGGTGTCGTTCGGCGAAGGGGACGCTGCGGTTGAGGAGCTCGGGATGCACGCCGGGGCCGGACGGTTCGTGGCGACAGGTCTCGGGTTCGCGCGGGCCCGCAAGATCGAGGCCCGGGCAGGGGTAGGGGAGCTCCAGCTCGACTTCTCTGGGCCTGGTCGTGATCTCACCGAGGTCGAGATCAGCGGCGGCGTGGGCCGGATCATCGTCACGGTCCCCCAGGACGCAGGTGTGCGTGTACGCGGCCGCGGGAGCGTCACCGGGAGACTGACGCTTCCGTGGTTTACGCAGCGCGGCGATGATGAACACGTGAACGCATCATGGGAGACCGCGCCGGTCCGGATCGACATCCAGGCGCGGCTCGGCGTGGGCGGACTCGAGGTCCTGGGGAGGTAGCGGCGGTGCGCAACCAGGAGATCGTCTGGGGGCTCGTCATTGCCGCGGTCGGTGTGCTGCTGTTGCTCGGGAACCTCGGCTATGGCGGCGTGCCGTGGGACCTGCTCTGGCGATTGTGGCCGGGCATCCTCCTCTACGCCGGTTTCGTCCGCATCTTCGAGTACCTAGGCGTTTGAGGATCGGCGCAGCATGCACTTCGTGAGCTGAGGACCCACGCATGGACGTCTCGATCATGATCGAAGGGCAGAACGGCCTGACCTGGCCCCGGTGGCACCGGATCGCGCGCGCCGTCGAGGACTTGGGATTTGCCGGTCTGTTCCGCTCGGACCACTTCACGAATGCGTCGCCCCCGGACCGCGAGTCCCTGGAACTGTGGACGTCGCTGACGTGGCTTGCGACGAATACGTCACGCCTGCGGTTCGGGCCGCTGGTCACCCCGTGTTCGTTTCGCCATCCTGTCATGACGGCGAGGATGGCGACGGCGGTCGATGAGCTCTCCGGCGGGCGGTTCGCGCTCGGGCTGGGCGCGGGATGGGAGGAGCGTGAGCACACGAACTACGGCTTCGATCTCCTGCCTCTGCAGGCGCGGTTCGACCGGTTCGAAGAGTCGGTCGAGGTTATCACGCGGCTCTTCCGCAGCGCCGATCCGCTTGCCTATGAGGGGCGTTACTACCGGCTCCGTGATGCCGTGCTCCTCCCGCGTCCGCGGCCCGGCGGGCCGCCCATCGTCATCGGCGGGAACGGGCAGCGCCGCACGCTCCGGCTCGCCGCGCGGTACGCAGTAGAGTGGAATGCAACGTCGCAGCCCGCCGGGCGATGGACGGAGCTGAACCTGCGCCTTGACGAATTACTCC
>DATDEG010000127.1:0-4470 GCA_036523465.1 bacterium | reverse complement strand
CGGTCCGCCGCTCCAGCGGAGCGAGCACGAGCCGGTCGAGGGCGACCCAGATCGACCCGATGAGGATCATCCCGAGCACGATCACCTCGGTCCGGTAGAAGTCCCGGGCGAGGAACAGCATGTAGCCCAATCCAGCGTTGGTGGCGATGATCTCCGCGGCGATCAATCCGCGCCAGGCAAACCCCATCCCCGTGCGGACGCCGGTGACGATGTTCGGAAGGGCGCCCGGCAGCAGGACTTCGGTGAGGATCTGCCACGGCCCGGCTCCCAGGGAGCGGGCAGCGTCGCGGAGGGGAACCGGGATCCGGCTCACCCCGAGCATGGTGTTGTAGACGACGACGAAGAAGACGGCGTTGAAGATGATGAACGTGATGGCCCCGAAACCGTAGCCGAACCACAGCGTCGCCAGCGGGATCCACGCGATGCCGGCCAGCACCGAGAAGAACCGGAGGATCGGGGCGAAGAAGGCGGCGACCGACCGGTTCGTGCTGACCGCGACGCCGAGCGGGACGCTGGTCAGCACGGCCAGCGTGCTCCCGACGAAGACGCGGCGGAGGCTCTGCCAGACGTGATTGCCGAGCGCGCCGCTGGCGATCTGCTGGCGAAAGGCGGTCAGGACGTCCCCGGGTGGCGGAAAGACACGGAGGGGGACATCGTAGACCGCGATGACGAAGGCCCACACGATGAGGAGGGCGGCAAACGGCGCGACGAACCACAACGCCGCGTTGGCCAGCGCCGCCGTCCTGTGCGGGGGCCGCGGCGCTGAACTCCGCGCCGCGGCCCGGCTGTCCGCCACCTTCTCGTCTACGGAGCCTTGAAGACGTATCCCGGTCCCACCGTCGCCGCGCGCGGGATCGCAGGAAGATCGCTGAAGAGGTTCGGCGAGTTCTTCATGACGTTGAGCATCGGCGCAGGGAAGAAGACCTTGTTCACGTCGAACACCCCGGGCAGGAACCCGAGGCGGTTCAGGGTCGTCATGCCGGTGTGCAGCGCCAGGTAATTGTAGTGTGAGATGCGGATGTCGAGGTTGGGCAGGTTGTTGCGCACGCCCCGCAGCGCGACCTCGGGGCGCATTGCTGTCAACCAGCGCACAGCGATCTCGGCGGTCTTCACGTCGTTCGCACGCATGAACTGATCCGCCTCGGCGCGCGCCGCGAGGAATCTCTCGACGGTCTCCTGATTCTGTTGGGCCCACTGACGCGTGGCGACGATGAAGCCCATGAAGCCGATGAATCCGCCGCCCCGGACGACCTCGTAGGACCCCTGGACTTCCTGCAACGCGATGACCGGGAAGGGATCCCACGTAGCGAAGGCGTCCACGGCGCCGCCACGGAGGGCCACCGGCATCTCACCGGGCGGGGTGTTCACCAACGTGACGTCCCCGACGGCGAGCTTGGCCCGGTCAAGGACGCCGAGGATGTAGAGGTGGCTGATCGTCCCAAAGGAGACGGCGATCCGCTTGCCGCGCAGGTCGCGGATGGATGTGATGTTCGTCCCCGGCTTGCTGACGATGGCCATGGTGTTGTCGCCGCCGAGTTTGCTGCTGCTCCCGCTGTAGTTACCGAGGATGACGAGGTCCATGCCGCGCAGGACCGCCCCGATCATCGGCACCCCGACCTGCCCCATCTGGATATCGCCGGCCTGGAGGGCGTTCAAGAGGTCCACGCCGGTCGGGAAGGGGTTGGCGATCGTCACATCCAGCCCCCACTTCTCGAAAAAGCCGCGATCCACAGCCACCGGGGTCCCCAACTGGTCAATGGCGGCAACGATCCCGACGCGCAACTTCACCGGCGCCGGCGCGGCGACCCCGGGCGCGCCGCTCAGGAGCAGCAGCGCCAGGACAATGACGACGAGCCTCCGTACCATGTCTTCTCACTCCCTCCTGTGATGGTGACCTATGCGGGGTTTCTCGAGAAAGGTAAGCGCGGCGGGTCGCGTCGGGATCGAATCAGCCGCGCCCAGACCCATAACGGTGAGTGCGCCGACGGCGTTGGCGAAGGACCCGGCGGCCTCAGGCGAGGCGCCGTCCAGCCACGCGGAGACGAATGCCCCGGCAAACGCATCGCCGGCGCCGGTCGAGTCCACGGCGTCGACGGACCAGCCCGGGAGCTCCACGACTGCGCCTCCCGTCGGGGCGATCATGCACCCGTCGGCGCCGAGCTTCATGACCACGAGCCTCGGCCCGCGCTCCAGCACCCGGCGGACGACGTCGCCGGGCCGCCCTCCCGGATAGAGGTGCGAGGCATCTTCGCTGCTCAGGAAGACAAGCTGCGCCCGCCCGAAGGTCCTCTCCGCCACGTCCCTGGCGAGGTCAAGGGACCAGAGCGCCGGCCGTATGTTGGCGTCGTAGCTGATCGTGCCCCCTGCCCCTGAAACGATGTCGATTGCCGCCCGGACCGTCGCACGCGCCGAATCCGAGATCGCCTGGCTGATCCCGCTCGTATGGAGCACGCGGATACCGGAGAGGTAGGCTGCGTCGAGATCCTCGGGCCGGAGGTGAGAAGCCGCTGAGGCCGTGCGGTAGTACGTGAAGTCGTGGCCTCCATCCGGACGCCGGGCGATGAAGTACACCGCCGTCCTCCGCTCAGGGTCGATACGGACCTGGCTGTAATCGATCCCGCTCTCGGCCCACAGCGATATGAAGGCTCGTCCGAACTCATCGCCGCCGAGGCGCGTGATGTAGCCACAGCGCGATCCCATCCGCGCGGCGGCGACGATGAAGTTCGCCGTGTCGCCGCCGAATCCACGGCGGAACGTTCGCGCGACGCCGAGCTCCCCGCGCTCGACCGCGGCAAATTCGGCCATCGGTTCGCCGAGGGCGACGATATCGGGGGACCGCTCAGATCCGGGCAAACTCCTCCACCGCTTTGCGGATCGAGCCGAGGCGGCCGATCGCCTCGGTCATCTTCCGTTCGGTCTCCTCGATCTGCTGCGCCGCCGCCAGCACGTCGGCTGCCGAGGCGCGCGGGACCACGACGACCCCGTCCGTGTCGCCGACGACGATATCTCCCGGATGCACGAGGACGCCGCCGCAGGTCACTGGGAGGTTCAGCCCGACCGTGACATAGCGGCCGACCGTGCTGCTGGGGATGACGGATCGCGAGAAGACGGGGAATCCCGCCTGCCGGATCTCCTCCGCGTCACGTGCGCCGGCGTCGAGCACCGCACCCCCGAGGCGCCGCGCCACCGCACCCGCCGTCATCAGCCCGCCCCACTGCGCAACGTTGCGCGCAGCCTGGGCATCTTCCATCCCGATAACGATGATCGCCCCCGCTGCGGCCTCGTCGATTGCCGCCAGGGCGTGGTGCGGAGGCTGGGTCTCCAGCGCCGCCCGCTCCAACACGGTCACCGCCGCCCCGGCGATCTTGGCGGGAAACACCGGTTTGACCT
Source organism: bacterium (assembly GCA_036523465.1). Lineage (GTDB taxonomy): Bacteria > Sysuimicrobiota > Sysuimicrobiia > Sysuimicrobiales > Kaftiobacteriaceae > Kaftiobacterium. Next base: position 1,080 of record DATDEG010000127.1, on the reverse strand, counting down.
CATGGCTCATGAATCCCGGCCGCTTCACGACGCGGTCGACCGCGTCGGCGACGGAGGCCGTGGCGACCCCCCGGAACCCCTCAACCAGGTCGTGGAGTGTCTCTACCATCCGGATTCCTCCTCCTGACTCGGAGCCGAGCCGTTCCACCCCAGGGCGCGCGAGATCCGCCCCGCCGCGCTGCGAACGAGCGGGCCCAGCGACCGCCGCACCCGGGAGACGGTGATCGTGCGTACCGATCCGGAGAGGCTCACCGCCCCGGCCACCATGGCGCGGTGATCGAAGATCGGCGCCGCTACACAGCGCACGCCGTCTTCGTTCTCGACGTTGTCGATGGCAAATCCCCGGGCGCGGGTGACGGCCAGTTCCGCGAGGAACTTCCGCCGGTCCGTGATCGTGTGCGCAGTTTGCCGGCTCATTCCCAAGAGCTCCAAGATGCCAACGACCCTGTCGGCCGGGAGGTGGGCGAGCATCGCCTTGCCGAGCGCGGTGGAATGCGCGGGCATGATCTTGCCGATGGCTGAGGCCATGCGCATGGGTCCGGGGGCTTCGGTCTTGTCGATGTAGACGACCTGACCCTGCTCGAGCACCCCGAGGTGCACCGTCTCGCGGGTGCGGTCCCGCAGTTCGAGGAGGACGGGCCGGCCCGCGGCCCGGATCTCGATCTGCTCGAGGCGCTGCCCGGCCAGCCAGAGGATGCGAGGACCGATGACGAAACGCCCGTCCGATGAGGCGATCATGCCGTGGCCGCTCAACGTCTGCAGGAGCCGGTAGACGGTGGGGCGAGGCAGGGACACCGATGCGCTGAGTTCGCGGGCGCTCAGCGGCCGACCGGCCTGGCCGAGCGCGTTCAGCAGCGCGATGACGCGCTCGACCGACTGCACCGCGTCTCTCTGTCCGTACTGCGGACGCATTGTCCTCATTCCGATAATAGCAAACGACGGCTGATTCCGGAAGGGCTGCGCGCAGCCCACAGAGGGCGGCACAATCTGGAGGCACAGAGCCGGAGGATCAGCAGTCCGACATCGGCCACGAACACGCGCACATCCCAGTGAGGGTTTTGCCCCACCGAAAGGAGCGCG
>DATDEG010000126.1:0-7174 GCA_036523465.1 bacterium | reverse complement strand
GCTGCTGAGCGATGAGCGCCCGCACGCCACGCTCGGCCAGGTCCAGCAATCCCTGCATCTCCTGACGCGTGAACGGCAGCCCCTCCGCCGTCCCCTGGATCTCGACCAGACGTCCGGACTCGGTCATGACGACGTTCATATCCACGCGGGCCCGAGAGTCCTCGTCGTAGTTGAGGTCGAGCACCGCCTCAGCGCCGACGATCCCTACCGACGTGGCGGCGAGGAACTCGCGCACCGGCCACCAGGCCAGCGCGCCGGTCTTGCGAAGGACGTGCAGGGCGTCGACGAGCGCCACGAACGCGCCGGTGATCGACGCGGTGCGCGTGCCGCCGTCGGCCTGGATGACGTCGCAATCCAGCCAGATGGTGCGTTCCCCGAGCTTGTCGAGGTCCACGGCGGCACGAAGCGACCGCCCGACGAGCCGCTGGATCTCCTGCACCCGTCCGCTGGGCCGGCCCGTCTCGCGCGGGCTCCGCTCGTGTGTCGAGCGGGGCAGCATCCCGTACTCCGCCGTGATCCATCCCCGCCCGCCTCCGCGCATCCACTGCGGGACCCGTTCGTCGATGCTGGCCGCGCACACGACCTTCGTGTCGCCCAGCGCGATGAGCACGGAGCCCTCGGCGTGTTTGAGGAAGTGGCGTGTGATGACGAGCGGACGCAGCTCGTCGGCTTTGCGCCCGTCGGTCCTGGCCATCGGTCTAGGCCTCGTAGGTGGAACCTTCGTCGACCGCGGAAACCTGGGCGAACTCCTTCGCTGCCGCGGCAAGCGACTCCTTGACGGCGTGCCGCGGCGTGAAGAAGTGCGTCAACAGCAGACGGCGCACGCCTGCCCGGGAGGCGAGCGCGCCGGCCATCCGGCCGGTGAGATGTCCGAGTGGCACGGCGAGGTCCTCCGTTCCCTCCAGAAGCGTGCACTCACTGAGGAGGAGGTCGGCGCCCGCGGCCAGCGACTCCACGGCCTCGCTCGGGCCCGTATCGGCGGTGTAGACGAGCCGCCGGCCGGCGGCCCGGATCTCCACGGCATGACAGGGCTCGGGGTGCAGCGTCGGAGCGAAGCGGAGCGCGAACGGGCCGATCGCCCCCTCCCCACCCTCGATCGCGCGAAAGACGAAACGCTCAAGGAACTCAACGCGTGACTCTGGCCTCGGCAGGGCGGCCGGCAGGGCCTGCGGGGCGAGCGCCGGGGCGTACACAACCAGTGGGGGCGCGGCCGGCGCCGGATAGCGATCGAAGCGAAGCGCGTTGAACAAGGCGTAGACGTCGCTGAAGTGATCAGGATGCAGGTGGCTGATCACCGCACCGGCGAGATCATGGGTGTCGCCGGTCCGATGGAGGGCGGCGATGACGCCGTTCCCGCAGTCGAGCAGCAGCCGTGCCCCGTCGGCCTCGACGAGGTACCCGGGGCACGCGCCTCCCGGTGGAGCAAACGGGCTCCACATCCCCAAGATGGTTACCTTCATGCCGCGCCAGCCCTGCCTTTTTGGGTCTCCTGCTCCGCGTCCCCTTATGCCCGCCCGCAACGCCGGTTCGCCCGGTCCGGACACATTCTCGTCCGTGTGCCGGTTGACCTATCCCTTATCCTCGTTCCCTCACGCCCTCTCTCTGGCGATCACGGGCTCACAGGCGCCGGGTATATGGCCAGGAACCGCATGATGCCTTTGTGGATCGCGCCGGCGATCCGTTGCCGGAAGGCGCCGTCGCGGAGCCGCGCTTCGTCCTCGCCGTTGGAGATGAAAGCGGATTCGACGAGCACTGAAGGAACACCGCTGTCTCGCAGGACCAGGAAGTTAGCGGTCTTGATGCCCCGGCTCGGGATCCCGAGCACGATCCCGAGCTCGTCCTGGATCATCTGGGCAAGGGCGAGGCTCTGCGGAGTGAGGAAGTACGTTTCGGAGCCATTCACCGTGGCGCGGCCGTGCGCGTTCGCGTGGATGCTCACGAAGATCGTGGCGCCGGCCTCCTTGGCGATCCGCGGGCGGTCGGTAAGTTCGACCGTGACATCGCTGTCACGGAGGATCACGGTGCGGACTCCGTCGCGGGCAAGCAGGTCGCGCACCCGGAGCGAGATGTCCAGGACGACGTCGGCCTCACGCAACCCCGATGGGCCGATCGCGCCCGGATCGCGTCCGCCGTGGCCCGGATCGATGGCGACGACGTGCCCACGGCCGACCAGGGCCGTGTTCAGCTCGATCACGAGTGGACCACCGGCCTGTGAGACAACGTAATTCAGCTTCCGCTTCAACGTCACCACGACCCTGGTCACCGGGGGATCCGCGGTGAACTGTGCCGCCCGGACGATTACGACCGACGGATGCTCGACGGACAGATCCTGTTTCACGGGCACGAAGATCGCATTCTCGAGATCGATGGCCAGCCGATCGGGGAAGACGAACTCACGGATCCTGTATTCCAGGGGACCCGTCGCATCGATCGTGACCCGTGCCGCGTCTCCATTGCCCTGGAAGGCGATGCCGAGGATCTTCACGGCCCCGCCGGACGGCGGCTCGGGTGATCCATCGCGAGGACTGGGTGCCGGAGACGGAGGGGCCGCGGCCGAGGCCGTGCGGGGACGGACCTCGACGGTCACGAGGTACGTGGTCGGGGAGGCGTTGACTCGGACCTCAACGGGCTCACGGAGGTCGAAGACCAGCCGTGAGACATACGGCTTGATTTGGAACTGTGCGGCCCGGATGCGGATGACGCCGGCGTCGTTGACCGTCATGGTGCGCTCCTGCACCCGCAGGGCGGCCTGAAGGAAATCCACGACGAGCCGGTCAGGCTGGCTGAGGACGTGCGTCTCGGCCTGCACCGGGCCAGTGGCGTCCACCCTCACCTGCAAGGCACCGCCGGCGACCTGCGTGTTCAGCCCGGTGATCTGCGAGGAGACGTACAGGGCGCGTTCGGCTTCTTCCCACTTCGTCCACGCTCCAAAGGCCTGAAAGACGGGTTGCACGGGGACGAAGACCTGGCCGGATACTAGCGACGGCGCGGTGGGGATCGGCCGGGACTGCCCGTTGACCAGGAGGTTCGCGTCGCCGAGCTTCATGCGCACCGTCGTGCGCACGCGGTTGGTGACGACGATGCTGCGATCGCTCTCGTAGAACGCGGCCAGAGCCCCCATGGGCTCGAAGAGCCCCTGGATCGGCGCCAGCACCTGGCCGTTGTTGACGACGGCAGGCGCGGCGAGGGGGATCTGGACGCCGTTGACGATGATCCTGACTCCTGTCTGTCCGGTGGCGACACCGGAGGGCAGCGCCCAGAGAAGCAGCGCCGCCAGGAGCCAGATTGCGACGACCCTCATCCTATCCCTCGGCCTTGCGCCCACCACCTGCCACTCACAGACTTGCCTTGCGCCCTCTCCCGGACCCAAAAGGTTCACGCCACGGCGATGCTTTTCCTGCGCAGGGCGGTCCGCTTGGGAGGGGAATTGCTCGACCTATGAAGGTGGACACGCGTCTGGTCTACGGCAGCCTCCATGAGATCCCGGACCTCGCCCGGGCCGCTGAAGATGCCGGCTTCGACGGGATGTGGCTCGAGGAAACCGCGCATGACCCCTTCCCCGGCGCCACCCTGGCCTGCGAACATACCACCCGCGCCGAGGTCGGCACAGCCGTGGCCATCGCGTTCGCCCGCAGCCCTACCGTTTTGGCCCATCTGGCCTGGGATCTCGCCGCCCTCTCCAAAGGGCGCTTCATCCTGGGGTTAGGGACACAGGTGAAGGGGCACGCCGTCCGCCGGTTCGGCGTCCCGTGGGAGCCACCGGCCCCCCGTCTGCGCGACACGGTCCGGGCGATCAGAGCGGTCTGGAGCGCGTGGCGCTCCGGCGAGGGGCTCAACTACCGCGGGGAATTTCACACGCTGACCTTGATGACGCCGTTCTTCACGCCGCCGCATCACGACTACGCGATTCCCATCGCCACCGCGGGGGTCAATCCGATCATGTGCCGGGTGGCGGGCGAGACGGCCGATGCGTTTCAAGTGCATCCATTACACACACCCTCCTACCTCAAGGAGGTCATCATCCCCGCGATCCGGCGCGGCGAGCAGCGTGCCGGCCGGGGAGAGGCCGTGACGATCAACGCCAGCGTGTTTGCGCTCATCGGCACCTCCCGTGCGGAAGTTGATGCCGCACGGGCCGACGCGCGCCGGACCATCGCGTTCTATGCCAGCACGCCGTCATACCGCCCCCTGCTTACCCACCACGGATGGGAGGAGATCGGATCTCGCCTGAGCGCGCTCGCCGCCCGTGGGGAGTGGGAGAAGATGGCGCAGGCCGTATCTGATGAGATGCTGGACACCATCGCGGTGAGCGGATCGCCGGGCGATGTCGGCGAGATGCTTCGGGATCGCTACCGCGATGTGGCCCACCGGGTCGGCGTCTATCGCCCGTTCCGTCCGGAAGATGCGGCGTGGTGGACGGATCTGATCGCGGCAGCCCGCGATTGACGCGCCCACTGGATCAACCGGCCGTCTGGGGGCGGGCAGGTGACATTCCCGTGACACAACCCCCGTATGGTTCGCCTGCCGCACCAGGCGTACGACCACACGCCACATCGCCGCATGGAGGGAGACGATGAGCGACCTGCAGCGCTACATCCTCGAAGAGTGGGCGGAGGAATTCGAAGAGGGGCACCTGAACCGCCGTGAATTCCTGCGGCGGACGGTTCTCATGGCCGGGGGGGCGGCCCTTGCTGTTCCTATCCTCCGGAGCCTCGGCGTGACGGCGTCACTTGAGGAAGTGTCCGCCGCCTCTGCCGGTCCGGCGCCACGCGTCGCCCAGGCTTCGGGAGTCACCGTCCGGCCCACAGATCCGGCGCTCCAGTCCGCCGGCATGGTGTCGTTTGCCTCGGGCGCAGTCGCCGTGCAGGGATACCTCTCACGTCCCAAAGGCGAGGGAGCGTTCCCAGCCGTCGTCGTCATCCACGAGAACCGTGGGTTGCTCGAACACTTCAAGGATGTGACGCGCCGGTTGGCCAAACTCGGGTACGCGGCGCTGGCCGTCGACCTCGCCTCGGGCGACGGCGGCACGGATAAGTACGCGAGCGACCTCGCGCAGGTGACCGCCATCCTCGGCCGGACCCCCCCGGAGCGAATGGTCGAGTTCCTGAACGCGAGCGTGCGTTACCTGCAGGGGCAGGCCTACGTGCGCCGCGACCGCATCGGTGTCACAGGATACTGCTTCGGTGGAGGAATGACGTGGCGCCTGGCCACCGCGAACGCCGACCTCCGGGCGGCCGCTCCTTACTACGGCGCCAATCCCCCGCTCGAAGATGTCCCGAAGATCAAAGCCGCGGTCCTCGCCATCTACGGCGGCCTCGACGAGCGAATCAATGCCGGGATCCCGGCCGTGCGCGCCGCGATGCAGAAAGCCAACGTCACCCACGAGATCGTCGTCTATCCCGGCGCCGGCCATGCGTTCTTCAATGACACCGGCGGGAACTATGATGCGACCTCGGCCCGCGCGGCATGGGACCGGACGGTGGCGTGGTTCGAGAAGTACTTGAAGAGCTGAACCCACCCCGAGAGTTACAAAGGGGTTTTCAGGGCCCCGGGCCTTACCAGGGACGCTCATCGGATAGCCGGCCGAGTGAGCTAAGCGCGCCGGCGGGCGAGCGGGCTCGTCGCCGCGAAGAGCGCGATGGCGGTCAGCACGATCGCTCCACCCGCGGCGAGGTCGAAGTAGAAAGCCATGGTCATTCCGGCGAGCACGGCGGTCACCGAGGCGCCGATGGCAATCCACAGGGCGCCGCGGAAGCTCTGCGCGATCCGGAGCGCCGTGACGGCCGGGATGACGATGAGCGCTGAAGTGAGCAGGACGCCGACGACGCGCATGGCGACGACGACCGTGATCGCGGCCAGAAACGTGACGAGGAGGTTCAGCGCGTCGACGGGCACACCCTGGACCCGGGCCGCCTCCTCGTCGAACGTCAGGGCAAAGAGTTCTTTGTAGAATAGGACGACCGCACCGATCACACCCAGCCCCAAGGCGAGGATTCCCCAGAGGTCCTGACTTCGCACCGCCGTCACCGAGCCGAAGAGATAGGTGAAGAGGTCCACGTTGAATCCGCCGGCGAGCCCGAGGAGCACGACGGCGAGGGCCAGCCCGCCGGAGAGGAAGATGGCCAGCGCGGCTTCGGCGAAAAGGCGGCCGGAGACGCGGAGCCGCTCGACACCCACGGCGCCGGCGATCCCCACGGCGAGCGCCCCGACGGCGGGATGCAGGCCGATGAGCAGGCTCAGCGCCACGCCGGCAAGCGCAACGTGCGCCAGCGTGTCGGCGATGAGGCTGAGACGGCGGAGGACGAGGAACGTGCCGATCGCCGGCGCGATAACCCCGATCATGAGGCCGGCCAGCAGCGCACGCTGCATGAACCCGTACTGCAGAATCTCCGGCATCCTAGTGGTGATGCGAGACGACGAAGCTGTCAGGCCGGTACAGCCGCTCGAGCGCGCCGGAGCGCACCGCCTCTTCAGGATTGCCGTGGAAGACCAGCGTCCGGTTCAAGCAGGCCAGCTCGGTCACCTCGTTGGCGATCACGCTCACGTCGTGCGAGACGAGCACGAGCGTCGTATGCAGTTCCCGGTTGAGATACCGCAGGAGCGCATAGAACTGCTCCTGCGCTTCGGGATCGACGCCGACCGTGGGTTCATCGAGCAGGAGGAGCTCCGGGGTGTGGACGAGCGCGCGCGCGATCAGAACCCGCTGCTGCTGTCCCTGAGAGAGCCGGCCGATGAGCCGATCCCTGGCATCGCCGATCCCGACGGTGGCCAGCGCCTCTAGCACAGCGCGGCGGTCGGTTGATCCCAGCCTGCGTCCAAGCCCACCCACGCCCGAGCGGCCGCTGGCGACGACCTCGAAGACGCTCGCCGGAAACCGCGATTCGAAGACGGCCTTCTGGGGCACGTAGCCCACCCGCGGCCAATCGCGGAAGGCGCGGATCTCGGTGCCGAACAGCCGGACGTGGCCGCACGCGGGACGGATGAGCCCGAGCAGAACCCTCAGCAGCGTGGTCTTGCCGCTCCCATTTGGGCCGATGACGCCGAGGAAGTCGCCGGCTCGGATCTGGAGCGCCACCTCGTCGAGCACCCGCTCGGCGCCGTAGTCGACGCAGACGTGCGCCGCCTCGGCCACAACATCTCCAGGAGCCGTCGGATCCATGCGCCGAAGCCTCGT
>DATDEG010000125.1:0-2406 GCA_036523465.1 bacterium | reverse complement strand
TGCCCTCCTCATCGGGGAGCGCATCATTGGCGCGTTTCAGCGGGAACGGAGCGAAACGCTGGACGCCGTGGTCGGCGCGGCGCTGCTCGGCGTCCTCGCCTTCTTGCCAGTGATTGGATGGCTTGCGGTCCTCGTGGCGGTGACGTGGGGACTGGGTTCGGTGATCGTCTTGCTCTTCAGGCGCGCCCGCGAGCGCCCGTCCGCCGCTCCCCCGGCGGTGCCACCAGGCACACCCGCCTAGAGACTACGCAATCGCACAGTCTTCGCTTGACACCTACTGGGGGCAAGGAGTACGTTGCACGAGTGAGCGCAAACCGACCATCCGGTTTCCTTCCCCAGATTCCGTAGCCCCGGCCCTCGGTTTCCGCATCCTCAAGAATCAGACCGAGCAGAGATGTCACCGAAGATCACGACGGCGCACGAACAAGGACAGCGCGGCCGCATTTTGGGCGCGGCCACACGCTGCTTTGCCGAGCGCGGCTTCCATGAGGCGACGATCCAGGATATCTGCGACCTCGCCGGACTGAGCAAGGGCGGGCTGTACACGTACTTCAAGTCCAAGGAAGAGATCCTCAGCGCCTTGATCCGCGAGAGTTTTGCCGCTGGGCTCGGACGAGCCCAGGAAGCGGCACGCAGCGGGCACGGAGCCATCGACAAACTGCAGCGGATCGCCGAGGCCGTCGTAGGCGGCGCCGGACCGCAGTCGCCGCAGTTGCTGTTGGAGATCTGGGCGATCGCATCGAAGAACCCCTCGCTCGTGGCGCTCTACGCCGACGGCTATGATCAGTGGCGCGAGTTCTTGGCCGGGCTGCTGCGCGAGGGGATCGCCGAAGGCGTCTTCAAGGCCGATGTCGATCCCGAGGCTGTTGTGATGGTCGTGCTCGCCGTGTTCGGCGGGGTCACGCTTCAGGAAGGTCTGACCGGCCGGTCCGTCGACTGGCGCCGCGTCCTGGAGGCGCTGGGCCGGGGTCTCACTGAGGGTATCGTCACTGAAGAGACGACCGCGCGCGTCGCCGGAGACTCTACCGGGCGCGTCGCCGGAGACTCTACCGGGCGCGTCACCAGTGACGCTACAGGGCGTATCCGTGGAGAGATTGCAGGGACGTAGGGAGGAATAGCGTGCGACGTCTCATTTGGATCGTGGTCATCGTTGTGATCCTCGGTCTGGCTGGGTGGCGGGTTGTGGGGAGGCGGTCGCGGGCGTCCGCGCCGGCGCCGCAGCCGGCGAGCGCCTCGGTTCCCGTTGAGGTAACGCGAGTCACGACGCGCGACCTCGTGGATCTCGTTTCCGCGGGGGGCACGATCGAGGCCACCGACGAGGTCGTGGTGACCGCCAAGCTGCCGGGCCGGGTCGTCCGTGTCTCTGCCGGCGAAGGAGATGCCGTGGGCGCCGGGCAGGTTCTGGTCCGTCAGGACACCGGCGAACTCTCCGCGCAACTCCACCAGGCGCAGGCGGGTGTGGATGCCGCCCGCGCCCGGCTGACGCTGCTGGAGCAGGGCGCGCGCCCGCAGGAGAAGGCGCAGGTTGCGGCCGCGGTCGATCAGGCCAGCGCGAACTACGAAACGGCGAAGGCCAGCTACGAGCGGATGCGGATGCTGTTCGAGACCGGCGCCGTGAGCCAGGCGCAGCTCGACGCGGCGAAGCTGCAGATGGACGTCTCCCGTTCGCAGCTCGAGGTCGCGCGGCAGCAGCAAAGCCTCGTGCGCACGGGAGCCCGCCCTGAGGAGATCGAGATGGCCCGGGCGCAGGTGGCCCAGGCGCAGGCCGCGGTGTCCTTGATCCAGGTACAGATCGCCAACACGACGATCACGTCGCCGATCGCGGGGATCGTGACGCACCGCGGCATCGAGCCCGGCGAGATGGCCGCGCCGGGAATCCCACTGTTCACCGTGGCGAAGATCTCCGCGGTCTACGCGGTCCTGGACGTCTCGGAGACCGATCTCGGAAAAGTGCGGCAGGGACAGCCGGTCTCCGTCCGGGTCGACTCCGTCCCGGGGCGGTTGTTCCAGGGGACCGTCCGGGACATCGCCGAGGCGGGCGATCCACGGACGCGAGTGTTCAAGGTCAAAGCATTGGTCGCGAACACGGACCGCGCGCTGAAGCCGGCGATGTTTGCGCGCGGCGAGATCACCGTGGGCCGGGCGGCGGGCGCCGTCGTGATTCCCCGCGACGCGGTGTCGACCGATGCCGGGAAGCCGTCGGTGTTCGTCGTCGAAGGTGGCGTCGCCCGCACCCGGACGATTCAGGTCGGCCGCACGTACGGGCCGCTCATCCGCGTCCTGGCCGGATTGAAACCCGGTGAGTCGGTTGTCATCGCCGGGCAATCCGGGCTCACAGACGGCACCACCGTCAGCGTGCGATAAGCACGCGGAGGGGGTGCAGGGGGACGCCGCGCGTGCGTCCCC
>DATDEG010000124.1:0-4026 GCA_036523465.1 bacterium | reverse complement strand
CAGATGGGGGATGAGGGACACAACCGCAACAAGGCGGGATCCGCGCTGATGGCCAGGCTGCTTGCACCGCACGTCGCCCGGGTCGACGCGCGGAACGAGGATCGAGGGGCGGTCCTCGACTATCTGGCCTCAAACGACCTGGCCGTGCTCAATCCCGTCATGGCATCCTGCAAAGCGGCCGCGGACGCGGCGCATGGGATCGCGGGAAGCAGCCTGGTCACCTGCATGGCCCGCAACGGAACCGACTTCGGCATCCGGGTGAGCGGGCTCGGCGCGCACTGGTTCGTCGCCCCCGCCCAGGTCCCCGTCGGTCTATTCTTCCCCGGTTATACGCAGGAAGACGCCAATCCCGACATCGGAGACAGCACGATCACTGAGACCGCAGGCATCGGCGCGTTCGCCATGGCCGCCGCGCCCGCCATCGTCCAGTTCATCGGCGGGACACCCGCGATGGCGCTGGAATCGACGATGGAGATGTATGAGATCACGATGGCCGAGAACGCCGCCTTCGCCATTCCCCAACTCGGTTTCCGCGGGACTCCGACCGGGATCGACATCCGGAAGGTGGTGCGCACCGGGATCACGCCGCGCGTGAACACCGGCATCGCCCATCGACGGGCGGGCGTCGGCCAGATCGGCGCCGGACTGGTCCGGCCGCCGATGGAATGCTTCGAGCAGGCCCTGCAGGCCCTGGCCGCGGCGCTGGGGGGAGGGGCCCCCCACGGCGCGTCGTAGTCTCAGGTGCACGAAGGCCCGCCCCTCGGGGGATGCGGCGACAACGAGAGGAGAGATCGATGAGGAGATCGCGCTGGCTCCTGGGATGCACCGCAGTCATGCTCGTGCTTATCGCAGCGACGCTGCTGCCGGGGCCGACCGGCGCGCAGCAGCCGCGCCGTGGCGGCGTCTTGAACTTCGTCGTCTCCGCCGCGCCGCCGTCGTTCGATGCGCACCGGGAGGCGACGTTCGCGCTCATCCATCCTGCCCGGCCGCACTACAACCTGCTGGTGAAGTTCGATCCTCAGAACTACCCAAAGGTCGTCCCCGATCTGGCGGAGAGCTGGACGATCGCGCCCGACGGGCTGACCTACACGTTCAGGATCCGATCCGGCGTGCGGTTCCACGACGGCAGCGCCCTCACGTCGCGCGACATCAAGGCGTCATACGACAAGATCATCTTCCCGAAGGGTGACGTCGTGAGCGCGAGGCAGGCCGCCTACGAGATGGTCCAGGCGGTCGAGGCGCCCAATGCCGGCACCGTCGTGTTCCACCTCAAGTGGAAATCTCCGTCGTTCATCCAGAACGTCGCCTCTCCTTGGAACTGGATCTACAAGGCCGAGATCCTGGACCGCGACCCGCACTGGTACGAGCGGAACGTGATGGGGACCGGGCCGTTCAAGTTCGTGGAGTATGTGCGGGGCTCGCACTGGGTGGGCGCCCGCAACGAGAACTACTGGGTGAGGGACCGGCCCTACCTGGACGGCTACCGGGCCCTCTTTATCACCAATGCCGCGGCACAGGTGAACGCGATCAAGAGCGGTCAGGCCCTGGTCGAATTCCGCGGGTTCTCTCCGCTGCAGCGCGATGACATCGTGCGGACCATGGGCAGCGGCGCCGTGGTCCAGGAGAGTTCGTGGATCTGCAACAACACCGTGGTCTTCAACACGAAGAAGAAGCCGTTCGACGACGCCCGCGTCCGCAGAGCCCTCTCGCTAGCGATCGACCGGTGGGGCACCGGGCAGTCGCTCGGCCAGATCGCCTTCGTCGGGCCGGTTGGCGGCCTGCTGCGACCGGAAGGGCCGTACGACCTGCCGCGGGCGGATTTGGAGAAGATTGCCGGCTATGGGCGGGATATCGCCGCGGCCCGGGCGCAGGCCCGCAAACTGCTGACCGAAGCCGGCGTTCCGGAAGGGTTCGAGTTCGACCTGCTCAACCGCAACGTGGAGATGCCGTACCGGTACGTCGGCATCTTCCTCATCGATCAGTGGCGGCAGGTCGGACTCCGCGTAAACCATGTCGTCAAGGAGACAGCCGCCTACCTCGCCGATGAACGCGCCGGGAGTTTCGATGCGGCCGTGGACTTCAACTGCGACTTCTACGACGACCCGGATCTGCAGCTGGTGAAGTTCCTTTCCGCCGATCATAGCCCGCTGAACTACGGCGGGTACATCGACCGCACCATCGACCGGCTGTACACCGAGCAGAGCCGCTCCACGGACGCGAAGCACCGGATCGCGATCGTGCGCCAGTTGGAGAAGCGAGTGCTGGACGACCGTGTCTGGCAGATCTACGTGCTGTGGTGGAAGCGTATCATCCCGCACTCCGCTAAGCTGCATGGCTACAAGATCACGCCGTCTCATTACCTCGAGGATCTCCAGGACGTCTGGATCGCGGAGTGAGGTTCTGACGGGACACAACGGCGCCGGGGGCGATGGGCTCCCGGCGCCGGCGTGTGGGCGGAGGGGCCCGTGACCCGCTACGTCATCCGGCGGCTGCTGTTGATGCTGCCCACGCTGTTCGCCGTCGCCGTCCTCATCTTCGTCCTCGTGCGCGTCGTGCCGGGCGACATCGTCGAGCTCCGCTTGGTCAGCGGCGGCTCGTTCGTGACGAAGAGCGTCATCGAGGCCGAGCGCGCCCGCCTGGGGTTGAACAAATCCCTCTGGCAGCAGTTCGGGGAGTGGATGGCCGGGCTGCTCCGCCTAGACCTCGGCACGTCGATGTGGACGGGCGGATCGATCATGCGGGAGATCGCCCTGCGCTTTCAGTTGAGCCTGCAGTTGGCCATCATGTCCACGCTCATCGCCGTCGCCATCGCGCTCCCTCTCGGCATCACCGCCGCCCTGCGCCGGGGGACCTGGCTCGACCAGGCGGTGCAGATCATCAGCGTGGCCGGCCTGGCCACCCCGGCCTTCTGGCTGGGGATCCTCATGCTGCTTTTCCTGCTCACCTACGCGCACTGGCTCCCGCCGCTGACCTTCACGCCGCTGTGGCGGGATCCGGCGGCCAACCTCCTGCAGCTCATCTGGCCGGCGCTCGCCGTCGGGTACCGGTACTCGGCCGTGACGACGCGGATGACGCGTTCGGCGATGCTGGAGGTGCTGCGCGAGGACTACGTGCGCACGGCGTGGGCGAAAGGGCTCGCCCAGCGGGTGATCATCCTGCGGCATGCATTGCGCAACGCGCTGCTTCCGGTCGTCACGGTGATCGGCCTGGAGTTCGCCTTCCTCATCGGCGGCCTCGTGGTCACCGAGCAGGTATTCAACCTCAACGGGATCGGCAAGCTCTTCGTGGAAGCCGTCGCGCAGCGCGACTACACGATGATCCAGGGGCTCATGCTGCTCGTCGCCACGGTGTACATCATCGTGAACTTCCTCATCGACCTATTCTACGCGGTTCTCGATCCCCGGGTCGGGTATGGATAGCGGCGAACCGCATGGGACTGCTCGGGTGATCCGTGGCTGAATTGGCGGTTGCCGGGCGGGCCGTACCCGGACCGTTCCGAGGGCGCTCGTGGCTGGCCCGGTTCATGCGGCGCCAGCCGCTCGGCACGGCCGCCGCCGTCGCGATCCTGACGATGCTCGTCGTCGCCACGCTCGCGCCGTGGCTCGCTCCGTACAATCCGCTGGCCAATGACTTCGGGGCGATGTTCGCCGCCCCCAGCGCGCACCACTGGTTCGGAACCGACGCCTTCGGGCGCGACGTGCTCAGCCGGATCATCTACGGCGCGCGCACCGCCCTCCTCATCGGCTTCTCGGCGTCGATCGCCGGCGCGACGCTCGGAGCCGTCGTCGGCGTCACCGGCGCGTACTTCGGCGGGACCACCGACCTGCTCGTCCAGCGCCTCGCCGACATCTTCATCTCCTTCCCGATCATTATCCTCGCCCTGGCCATCGTGACCATCCTCGGATCGGGGACCGTCAACATCGTCCTCGCCATCGCCCTGTCGTTCGTGCCCCGCATCGAGCTCGTCATCCGGGCCAGCGCCCTCTCCGTCCGGGAGATGACCTACGTGGAGGCGGCCCGCGCGGT
>DATDEG010000123.1:0-11746 GCA_036523465.1 bacterium | reverse complement strand
GGCCATCCAGGACGTGAAGCGCGACATGGAGCAGGCTAAGCCGATGGACCGCCTCATCGCCGGCGACGTCGGCTACGGGAAGACCGAGGTCGCGCTCCGCGCCGCGTTCAAGGCGGTGATGGACGGCAAACAGGTCGCCATCCTCGTCCCGACGACGGTGCTCGCCCAGCAGCACCACAACGTCTTCCTCAAGCGGCTCGCCGCCTATCCGATCAAGGTGGAAGTCCTCAGCCGCTTCCGCTCCCGTACCGAGCAGAAGCGCGCCCTCGAAGGCCTCGCCGCCGGCGACGTGGACGTGATCATCGGGACGCACCGTCTGCTGCAGAAGGATGTCCACTTCAAGCAGTTGGGGCTGCTCATCGTGGACGAGGAGCAGCGCTTCGGGGTCAAGCACAAGGAGAAACTCAAGCAGCTACGGGCCACGGTGGACGTGCTGACGCTGACCGCGACACCGATCCCCAGGACGCTCCACATGTCGTTGGTCGGCCTGCGCGACATGTCGGTGATGGAGTCGCCTCCGGAGGCGCGATTGCCCATCGAGACGGAGATCCGCCCGTACGACGACGCGCTCGTGCGTGAGGCGATCATGCGGGAGCTGGATCGTGGAGGCCAGGTCTACGTCGTGCACAACCGGGTCGAGACGATCGAGCGGGCGGCCCGCCGGATCCGCGCCGTCGTGCCGGAGGCGAGCGTGGCCGTGGCGCACGGTCAGATGCCGGAGGAACGCCTCGAACAGGTCATGCTGGACTTCCTCGGCGGCCGCACGAACGTGCTCGTCTGCACGACGATCGTCGAGATCGGGCTCGACATCCCGCGGGTGAACACGATCCTCGTCGAGGATGCCCACTTCATGGGACTCTCTCAGCTCTACCAGCTGCGGGGCCGCGTGGGCCGGTCCGACCGTCAGGCGTACTGCTACCTCCTCTACCCGCGCGGCGCGCAGCTTACGGAAGAGGCGGAGCAGCGCCTGCAGGCGATGCAGGAGTTCGTCGAGCTGGGCTCGGGATTCAAGCTCGCGATGCGGGACCTGGAGATCCGCGGCGCTGGAAACCTGCTGGGGCCGGAGCAGCACGGCTACCTCGCCGCCGTCGGCTTCGACCTCTACAGCCGCCTGCTGGACGAGTCGGTCCGGGAGCTCCGCGGGCAGCTCGTAGAGGAAGCGCCCGACGCGACGATCGATCTGGGTGTGGATGCCTACCTGCCGGAAGAGTATGTCGCCGACGAGGGCCAGCGCCTGGCCTTCTACCGCAAGCTGGCCGGCACGCGAACGGTGGATGAGGCAGACGGCGTCGCCGAAGAGCTTTCCGACCGCTACGGGTCGATGCCGGAGCCGGCGCAGCATCTCATCGAGATCGTGCGGCTGCGCGCGCTGGCCCGGGCGGCGGGGGTCGGGGTGATCACCCGGGAGAGAGAGCGCGTCATCATCAAGCCGGCGGCGGGGTGGACGCCGTCACCTGAGGAGGAGGGGCGCCTCACCGTGCAGTTCCGGGGGCGGTTGACGTTCGCGTCTGGGGTCCTCCGCCTGCGGGCGTCCGGGCGTTTCGCCGATGATCTCGAGTGGGTCCGGCAGGTACTGCTGACGCTGGCGGGATTGACCCGCCGGAGGGAACCCGCCCGGGCGTAATTGACCCCGCGAAATCTGGCAGGTACCATGAATCGGGCGCGGGGGCGCCGCATCATCCCCCGAAACTCGCCTTCGCGAATTTCCGGGGACCCCGACGACCAAGGAGATTCCGTCAAATGAGATCTCGCCTCATCGCGATCGTGCTCGCCGCCGTCCTGGTGGTGGCAGGCCTCGCCGCGGCCCTCCTGCTCACCCGCGGCATGCAGCGCGGCACCGCCATCGCGGCGAACGTCAACGGCGAAGCGATCTACGCGAGCGACCTGGAGCGCGAAGTCGCCGCCCTCGCCCACCAGTACAACATCGACCTGGCCAGCGAGAACGGCCGCAAGCAGCGCGCCGAGATCAACAAGATCGTGCTCGACCAGGTCATTGAGCAGCGCCTCATCCTGCAGGAGGCCCGCCGAGTGGGCGCTCAGGCGACCGACCAGCAACTCGATGAGGCGATGGCGGGGATCAAGCGTAACTTCCCCACGCCGGCGGAGTTCGAGATGGCGCTCGCCCAGCGCGGGCTCACGGAAACCGCGCTGCGCGACCGGTTGCGGACGAACATCACCATGCAGAATCTCGCCGCGAAGGTCAGCACGGCGACCGTCACGGACGAAGAAGTCCAGAAGCAGTTCCAGGCCAACCGTGCGCAGTATGACAAACCGGAGCAGGTGCACGTCCGCCACATCCTGGTCGAGTCCGAAGCAGAAGCACGGTTTGCGCTGGCCCGATTGAACCGGGGGGAGAAGTTCCAGGACCTGGCGCGACAGCTCAGCAAAGATCCGGGGAGCAAAGAAGGAGGCGGCGATCTGGGTTTCGTCAGCAAAGGCCAGCTCGTCCCCGAATTCGAGCGCGCCGCCTTCGCCCTCCAACGGCCGGGAGACCTCTCTCCCGTGATCAAGACCCAGTATGGGTATCACATCATCCAGTTCGTCGAGCGGACCGCTGCCAGGCCGGCGTCCCTGGAAGCGGTTCGCGACCAGATCCGCCGTGAGCTGCTGGGCAAGAAGCAGGAAGCCGACTTCCAGGCCTGGGTGAAGCAGCTCAAGGCGAAGGCCAAGATCACGCGGAGCGAGACCGCGCCGAAGTAGCGTGCGTCTGGATAAGTTCCTCCAGGTCAGCCGGCTCGTACGCCGCCGGGAAGTGGCGAATATGCTGTGTGACCGCGGGCGCGTCCGCGTCAACGGATCCGTTGCCAGGCCCGCCGCCGAAATCCACACCGGCGACGTCATCACGATCAGCCAGGGCGACCGCCGCCTCGTCGCCAAAGTCCTCCGCGTTCCGGACCGCCCGGCCCCGTCCAAAGACCTCGTGGACGTCCTCGCCCGCATCAATCTCGATGAATTCCGGGAGTTGAGCTGACATGCCGAAGATCGCCGCGGTGCATGCTCGAGAGATCCTCGATTCGCGGGGTAACCCGACGGTCGAGGTGGACGTCCGCCTCAGCGACGGCGCGTTCGGACGCGCCGCTGTGCCCTCGGGTGCTTCAACCGGCGCGCACGAAGCGCTTGAGCTGCGCGACGGCGACCCCGCCCGGTACGGAGGGAAAGGCGTGCAGCGCGCCGTCGCCAACGTCAACGCCCGCATGGCACCCGAGATCATCGGGCGCGAGGCGATGAATCAGGCCGGCCTGGATCATGCCTTGATCGAGCTCGACGGGACGCCCAACAAGAGCCGGCTCGGCGCGAACGCGATCCTCGGCGTCTCGCTGGCCGCGGCAAAGGCCGCCGCCGCTTCCCTCGGCGTCCCTCTCTACCGCCACCTCGGAGGAGAATCCGCCCACGTCCTGCCGGTCCCGTTGATGAATGTCATCAACGGCGGCGCGCATGCGGACAACCCGCTCGACTTCCAGGAGTTTATGCTCGCTCCCGTCCGGCCCGGCCGGTTTGCCGAGGCCCTGCGCATGGGGGTGGAGACGTTCCACCGGTTGCGCGCGATCCTGCGGTCACGCCAGATGGTGACGGCCGTGGGCGACGAAGGAGGCTTCGCTCCGCAGCTGTCGACGACCGAGGATGCGCTCAAGCTACTGGTCGAGGCGATCGAGAGTGCGGGCTACAAGCCGGGCGACGATATCGCCATCGCCATGGATCCGGCGGCCACGGAGCTCTACAAGGACGAAACCTATCGCTTCGCCGGCGAAGGGGCCGAGCGAGGCAGTAGCGAGATGGTCAGCTATTTCCACGAGCTAAGCAATCGTTACCCCATCGTCTCGATCGAGGACGGCATGGCCGAGGATGATTGGGACGGCTGGCGGGCCCTCACCCAACGGCTGGGAGAGCGGCTTCAGCTCGTCGGCGACGACATCTTCGTGACGAACACAGAACGCCTCCGGCGCGGGATCGCCTCAAGGGTAGCCAACGCGATCCTCATCAAGGTGAATCAGATCGGGACCCTGACCGAGACCCTCGAAGCGATCGCGATGGCCAGGGAGGCAGGCTATCGCGTCGTCATCTCCCACCGTTCCGGGGAGACAGAAGACGTGACGATCGCCGATCTGGCCGTTGCGACAGGGGCCGGGCAGATCAAGACCGGTGCCCCATCACGCAGCGAGCGCGTGGCCAAGTACAATCAGCTCCTTCGCATCGAAGAAGAGTTGGGCGCGGACGCGGTGTATCCGGGGCGCGAAGTATTCGCACATCAGCGCTGACGAGCGTGCCTTAGCAGGGAACAGGCCCGAGAAGCCGAAGAGCAGCACGGCGGTTCAGCAGTCCGACGGACCTTTCGACAGACTAACAAACGGAGCTGTTCATGGGTCTGGCGTCGCTCGGCGCCGGCAAGCATTCGAAATCGGTTGCCCGGCAGCTCCCCCGCTGGGTCAAAGTCCTCCTCGCCGTAATCGTCGTTGCGGCGATCCTCATCCTGCTGAGCCTCCGTTCCCTGGACGTCTACCGCCTCGACCGTGAGGCAGCGAGACTGGCGGCGCTCAAGCGTAGCCTCCAGCAGGAGAACGCGGTCCTACGGGAGGAGAAGAAGCTCCTTCACACCCCGGGTTATGTAGAGAGGATCGCGCGCGAGCAGCTTGGGCTCGTCAAGCCGGGCGAGATCGCGATCCTCATCGTCACACCGCCGACTCAGCCCAAATCGGGCCCGCCAACCATCAGGCAAGAGAAGCCCTCGTGGATGGCCCGTATGGTCAGGGCTGTGAAGCGGTGGCTGTCGCTGTGAGTACCCTGGTCTGGGTGCTCGTCGGCTGGTTTATCTGGTATTCCTCCGCAACGGTCTGGCAGGCAGATATCCGCCTGGGCTACTTTGAGACGGAGTCCGAGTGTGAGTCCGCGGGGGCACAACTTGACCAGCGCCAGCGGTACAGCTGGGAGGGGATGGAGGGCGGTCCGGCCTGGCTGCGGAGTTGGGTGTGCCAGGGGGAGGCGGCGCAGCCAACCTCCGATGTGCCCGGGAAACTGCCAACGGCCGCGACGTCAGGTGATCCACCACCTCTCGAAGTCCGCCGCAGACTGTAGCGGCGGGGGAGGGTCCGGCGGCCCCCCACAGATCCCCCTCCGCGTGCTGCCCTGCGCCGAACTGATTGACACTGCGAGAAGACGGGCCGTATACTTACCTCCGCATATCCCAGCAGTAGAGGAGGCGCCCTGGACGGTCTATGGCTGTAGAAACCGGAGCGATCGTTGAAGGCACGGTCGTCAAGATCACCCCATACGGCGCGTTCGTAGAACTTCCAGACGGCAGGAGCGGGCTCGTCCACATCCGTGAGATCGCGGATGTCTACGTGAAAGACGTTCGAGATTACCTGAAAGAGCAGGAGAAAGTCAAGGTCAAGGTCCTCGGCCTCAACGAACGCGGTAAGCTCGACCTCTCCGTCAAGCAGGCCCTCACCCCCGAAGAGCGCGCCGTCCGGGCTCGCGCGAAGACCTCATTCGAAGACAAGCTGAAGGCGTTCATGAAAGAAAGCGAAGAGCGGCTGCTCGACCTCAAGCGGAACACTGAAGCGAAGCGCGGAGGCGGGAAGCGCCGGAAGTAGCGGGTTTAGCGGATCCCCAACAACCAGGCCACGTCCTCGAACGTCCTCCAAGTGATATCTTCCTGCTCGAGAGCCCGCGAGCGGTCCCCGATATCCGTCCGGTGGGCGAGAGCGTCCAGGGCTTCATCCATCCGCGCCAGACGCGTCCGCGCCTGCTGCAACTCCGCCTCACTGGCCACGGCCGGAAGCAGCCCACGCAAACGGGCCAGTGCATCGCGCTCGACCTGCCGCGCCCGCCGGTCCATCTCGAGGGCATCCATCCGGTTGAACGCGACGAGATCGCGGCGGGACTCCATCGCTTCGACCAGAACGGCGCGCACCTGGTCGAGCAGCGTCTTGGGTTTCTCAGGCATGTCGCGGAGCTCCTCCGAGACGGACTTCCTGGTCGCGATATTGTAGTTCGTACAGCTTCGTGTAGACTCCGCCGCGGGTAAGGAGCTCGCGGTGCGTCCCTTCTTCCACCAGGCGGCCCTTGTGCATGACAAGGATCCGGTCCACGTTCTGGATCGTACTGAGCCGGTGGGCGATGATGATCGACGTGCGTCCCCGCAGAACCTTCTGCAGCGCCTCCTGGATGAGGATCTCGGTCTCGGTGTCGACGCTGCTCGTGGCCTCGTCGAGCACGAGGAGGATCTCGGGATTGTGGGCCAGCGCGCGCGCGAAGGCGATCAGCTGGCGCTGGCCGGCGCTGAGCGTGGCCCCGCGTTCCACGACGTCGGTGAGGTAGCCTTGCGGAAGCCGTTCGATGAACCGGTGCGCGTTCACGAACTCCGCGGCCCGGCGGATCTCGTCGTCGCTGATCTCCTCGTTGCCGAGCCGGATGTTCGAGGCGATCGTCCCGGAGAAGAGGAAGACATCCTGCAGCACCAACCCGACGTGTCGGCGGAGATCCCGCTGCCGGTAGGCGCGCACGTCCACGCCGTCCACGAGTACCGTGCCCCGCTGCGGGTCGTGGAACCGGGTGATGAGATTGATGATCGAGGTCTTCCCGGCGCCCGTGTGGCCGACGACGGCCACGCTTTCGCCGGCGGCGATGCGGAACGAGACACCGCGGAGCACCCAATCCGCGGCGCCGTTACCCGATGCCGGTGCATCGCCCGGCACCTGAAGCCGCACATCGCGGGGGGACGCATGCGCGACGTCCCCCCGCGAACCCCCCTCCGCGGTCAGGTCGTAGGCGAACCAGACGTCGCGGAACTCCACGTCGCCGCGGACCCGCTCGAGTGGCACGGGATCATCTTGGTCCTGCACGGTCACCGGCTCGTCCAGCACGCGGAAGATCCGCTCGCTGCTGGCCATCGCCGATTGCAGGATGTTGTACTTCTCGGCCAGATCCTGTATCGGCCGGAAGAATCGCTCCGCGTACTGGAGCATCGCCACGAGGAGGCCCAACGTCACGGCCCCGCGCACGACCTCGCCGCCGCCGTACCAGATGAGCAGCGCCGTGGCCGCCGCGCCGAAGAAGCCGACCAGCGGAAAGAAGAGGGCCATCGTCCGCACGGCCTGGAGGTTGGCGTCGAGATGGTCCCGGTTCAGCTCGTCGAACCGGCGGAAGTTCTTCACGCCCCGGTTGAAGATCTGGGCCACGGACATCCCCATGATGTTCTCGTTCAGGTACGCATTGATCCGCGCGATGCGCACCCGCACGGCCCGGTACGAGTCGCGCATCCGCACCTGGAAGCCGAACGTCGCGTAGAGCAACCCCGGCAGGACGAGGAAGGCCACCAGGGCGAGCCGCCAGTCCAACAGCAGCATGGCGATGACGATGCCCACGAGCATGAACACGTCGCCGATCACCGTCACGACGCCGGCGGTGACCATCTCATAGAGCGTATCCACATCGTTCGTGATCCGGGTCATCAGCCGGCCGACAGGGTTGCGGGTGTGGAACGAGACGGCGAGGCGCTGGAGGTGGGTGAACAACGCCATGCGCAGATCGTACATCACGTCCTGGCCGACGACCTGGGTGATGAAGTTCTGGGCGTAGCGGAAAACGAACGCCGCGGACAGCGCGGCGAGATAGAAGACGGCGACGCGGCCCACGCCGGCCAGATCGCCCCGGCTCATGTATCGGTCGATGGCGATCTTCACGAAGTACGGACCGAGGAGATCGGTGCCGGCATTGAGGAGCAGCAGGACGATCGACCCGGCGACCGGCAGCCGGTAGGGGCGCAGATAGCCGAGCAGCCGGCGCATCAGGCGCGCGTCATATGCCTTGCCGAGGATCTCGTCTTCTTGAAAGTGCGTGCTCATGCCCGCTCCAGATCCGTCTCTCGCCGCTGTGGATCCACCTCGGCCTCTTCCAGCGCTTCCTCGAGGAGTTGCTTCCGGTACAGGTCGGCGTACAGCCCTCCCAGAGCGAGGAGCTCGTCGTGGGTTCCCTGCTCGGCGATCCGTCCCTCGTCGAGGACGACGATGCGGTCGGCATGGCGCACCGTGCTGATGCGGTGCGAGATGATGATCGCCGTGCGGGTGGCCAGCACCCGCCGCAGGCGGGTGAGGATGAGCTCCTCTGTGTGGGAATCGACGCTGCTCAATGCATCGTCGAGGATGAGGATGCGGGGGTCGCGGGCCACGGCCCGGGCGATCGCCGTGCGCTGTTTCTGCCCGCCGGAGAGGGTCACACCCCGCTCGCCGACGACGGTCTCGTAGCCGCGCGGGAAGTCCTCGACGTCCAGCTCGAGCGCCGCGATCGCCGCCGCCTCCCGGACCACATCCTCCGCCGCCTCGGCCAGGCCGTAGCCGATGTTCTCGCGCAGCGTTTCACTGAACAGGAACGTATCCTGCGGAACGAATCCCACGTGGGCGCGGAGATCCTCGAGGCGGACCCGCCGCACGTCGTGCCCGTCGACCAGTACCTGTCCGGCCGTCGCGTCGAACAACCGGGGAATGAGATTCACCAGCGTGCTCTTCCCGCTTCCGGTCGGACCGACGATGGCCACCGTCCTCCCCGCCGGGATCTGCAGCGTGATGTTGTGGAGCACCGGGATCCCATCGTAGGCGAAGGTGACGTCGCGGAACTCCACGTCGCCGCGGAGATCCGGCAGCGACCGGGCATCCGGAGGATCCGCGATCTTCGGGCGCTGACCGAAGACTTCGTCGAGCCGTTTCATCGAGGCCAGGCCCCGCTGCATGAGGTTGACGACCCAGCCCAGCGCGATCATCGGCCAGCTCAACAGACCGAGATAGGCGGTGAACTGCACGAACTGCCCCAGCGTGATGCGCCCGCTGATCACGGCCCCCCCGCCCTGCCAGAGCAGCATCACCGCGGCGAGCCCGAGGAAGAGATCGATGAGCGGCCAGAGCGCTCCGCTGGTCTTGATCACGCCCAGGTTGCGCCGGATGTACTCGCGGTTCAACTCGGCAAACGCCGCGGTCTCGTAGGGCTCCTGGGCGAAGGCCTTCACCACGCGGATACCCGAGAAGTTCTCCTGCGCCTTCGCCGAGATCGTGCTGAATTGCTCCTGGACGGTCTCGAACTGGGCGTGGATCCGCGGGGCGAGGGCGATGAACGTCAGGCTGACCAGCGGCAGGATGACGAGCATGACGATCGTCAACCGCACGTCGACGGCGAACATGAAGACGACCGAGACGAGGAACATGACGACGGTGGCAAACCCGTGCATGAGACCGGGCCCCAGGAACCGCTGCACCGTGTTCAGGTCGTTTACCGCGCGGGCCATGAGGTCGCCGGTGCGGGTGTGCTGGAAGTAGCCTAGATCCATGCGCTGGAGATGCCCGAAGTAATCGTTGCGCATCTCGTACTCGATCTGCCGCGCCGCGCCGAAGATGTTCGTCCGCCAGTAATAGCGGACCACGACAACAAGGAGATGGATCCCGATCAATGCGAGCGCGTACACCGTGAGGCGGCCCATCGTGATGCCCTGCCGGATGCCGTCCACGGCCTGGCGGATGATGATCGGGTTCACCATGAGCAGCAAGGCGCTCACGACGCTCAACAGGTAGCCGGCCGCGTACGCACGGCGGTACCGCAAGATGTAGGTTCGCAGTCTGGGGCTCATCGGCAGATCGAAAACGAGCCTTCCGATTATACTGCGCGCCGTGCCCTCGGAACAGGCCTAGCCGGAGGACACGCCAAACCCGAGTAACCCGCTCAGGGCGCGAAGGGCCAGATCCACTTCGCGGTCGATCCCGTACTCGCTCGTCCAGCCGCCGTCGCCGCGCTGCATCTCGACCACGCGGCGCAGGGCGTCGGTGACGAGTGGGTGTTCGGCTCCGAGCCCCGCCCCGTGCAGGGCGAGGCAGAGATCGATGAGACGGTCGGCACTCCACGACTCCGCGGGAATGCGGCCAAGGACCTGGAGACCGGCGGCGGCGACGGGTGACGACGCCCCGTCGATCGCGGCACACGCCGCAGTCACGGCGACGCCGACCTGAATGGGCTCGTCCGCCGGCCACTCGGCGTCGCGCGACGAGCGGAGATAGGCCGCGGCGCGGCGGGTACTCTCGTGCCCCACCCCCAGCAGACGGGCAATCCACAGCGCCGTGATCCCCGTGACCATGTTTCGTCCCGCTGGATGTCCCGGCCGGGCCAGCGGCGGCGGGTCGTACTTGACCAGCGCGGGGCTTTCGTCCCACGATCCGTCGGGCCGCTGAACGGTGAGGAGGAAGGCGAGCGCGCGCTCCGTCTGCGAGGACCGCAGCAGATGCAGGTCCTGCAGCCACTGCAGCGTGTTCGAGGTGGACATCACACCCGAGGGACGGCCCGAGATCATCTGGTAGGGAAATCCGCCATCCTCGGCCTGGCGGGTGGAGAGTGTGCGCAGCGCCCGCGGGTCGGGACGCTCGCGGCCGAGGAGGCCGGCCAGCCGGGCCAGCTCCAGCTCGTCTCCGTTGTCCCGGACGAACGCCACCGCGCCGGACAAGTAGCCGGGGATCAAGTCGGGAGTTCCCGCATCACGATCACGCGGATGCCCGCCTCTTCCAGGGCGCGGCGGGTTGCGGAGGCGATGGCCGCGCTCCCCGGGGTGTCCGCGTGCAGGCACAGCGTCTGAGCGTCCACGGACGCTTCGATCCCGTCGACGGACATGACCCGGCCGGAGCGGATCATGCCGACGGCGCGCGCACTCGCCCGGACCGGGTCTGTGAGAAGGGCACCCGGCCTGTCGCGGGGGACGAGCGTTCCGTCGGCGAGGTAGCCGCGATCGACGAACGCTTCACGGACAACCCGCAGGCCCAACCGGGCGAAGACATCGCCCATGGGCGCACCCGCCAGGGCGACGCCGATGAGCGATGCGTCGACGATGAGCATCGCCCGCCCGATGGCGTCTGCGACCGCGTCATCGCGCACCGCCAGGTTGTAGAGTGCGCCATGGGCCTTGACGTGCTGCAGGGGGACACCTTCTGACGCGGCGATGTCCCTGAGCACGCGGATCTGCCCGGCCAGGATTTCCGTCAGCCGGGCGGGCGTCATCGGGACGACGCGGCGGCCGAACCCTTCGCGATCGGGATAGGATGGATGGGC
This sequence comes from bacterium, assembly GCA_036523465.1. Lineage (GTDB taxonomy): Bacteria > Sysuimicrobiota > Sysuimicrobiia > Sysuimicrobiales > Kaftiobacteriaceae > Kaftiobacterium. The sequence goes on along the minus strand of DATDEG010000123.1, from coordinate 673 downwards.
GCCCACACCCACACCCCGCTCCCCGGCCAGCCGCACCGTGCGGCGCATCATCTCCTCATCTCCGGCATGTCCGCCGCAGGCGACATTTGCCGATGTGATGACGCCGAGCAGCGCCTCATCGGTAGGCGCCCCCTCGCCGAGATCCGCGTTGAGATCGACCGCATCGCTCATGTCAGCGAGTGGAGGAACGCATCGATCGCCTCGTTCGTCGCCCGGGGCGCCTCGAGCACCACCAGATGGCCGGCGTCAGGAATGACAACGAGCTGGGATCCTGCGATCTGCTGTTGCAGGAACTCGGAGTATCTCACGGGGGTCAGCCGGTCCTCGCCGCCACAGATGATGAGCGCAGGGGTCCGGATCTCGCCGACACGGTCCATCGCATCGAACTGGTGGGCCGCCCAGAAGTCGTCGTGGACCACGGCCGGGGAGACCATCCGTAGTGCCGCGCGCGCCCGCTCGACAACCCGGGGAGAGGCCTGCGGAGAGAACCACCACTCCAGCAGCTCCTCCGCCGCGGCGTCGTAGTCGCCAGCCAACCGGTCGAAGAACTCCTGCCGGACGCGCAGCCTGGCCCCGGTCGCGATGAGGATGAGCCCACGGTACCGCTCTGGTGCGGCAAGGGCAGCCTCGATTGCGACGGCACCGCCGACGGAGTACCCTCCGAGGACGCAGC
>DATDEG010000122.1:0-17201 GCA_036523465.1 bacterium | reverse complement strand
GTCATCCCGCCGGCTACGCTGACGTAGACGTCCTGGCTACCCAGATGCAGGCCGGCCCGCTTCTCCAGCACGGCCAGGAGCACGACCATGCGATTGAAGTCCACCCCGGACGCCGTGCGCCGGGGCATGCCGAAGACCGTGGCGGTGACGAGGGCCTGGATCTCCACCAGGAGGGGGCGGGATCCCTCCAGCGCGCAGACGACCGCTGAGCCCGGTGCCTCGCGTGCGCGTTCGGAGAGGAAGACCGCGGAAGGGTTGGGGACCTCACGGAGCCCTTCCGGACGCATCTCAAACACACCGATCTCGTTCGTGGAGCCGAACCGGTTCTTCGTCGCCCGGAGGATCCGGTAGGCGTGCTGGCGGTCGCCTTCGAAGTACAGGACCGTATCGACGATGTGCTCGAGGACGCGCGGTCCGGCGATCTGCCCTTCCTTCGTGACATGGCCCACGAGCAGCACGGTGGTCCCCGTGCCCTTCGCAAAGCGCAGCAGTTCGGCGGTGCTCTCCCGCACCTGCGCCACGCTCCCGGGCGCCGACGGAAGCGCGGGTGTGTAGACGGTCTGGATGGAGTCGATCACGACCGCCTGAGGATGGGTCTGCTCTGTGGCCGAGAGGATGGCGTCGAGATCATTCTCGGCGAGCACGAGCAGATGCGGGGACGTGACGCCGAGACGCTGGGCCCTGAGCTTGATCTGCGTGGCGGATTCCTCGCCGCTGACGTAAAGCACAGTCCGCCCATCGTTGGCGAGAACGTTGCAGACCTCCGCGAGCAGCGTGGATTTGCCGACACCGGGCTCGCCGCCGACCAAAACGAGCGACCCGGGCACCAGCCCTCCTCCGAGGACCCGGTCGAGCTCGCCGCGACCAGTGGAGATGCGCGGCTCTTGGCTCTCCGGCACATCCGTGATCGGCGTGGGTGCGGTGGGCGGTCCTGGCGGGCGGACGCCCGTGCTTCGCACGGGCGCCTCCACCTCCTCGACGAAGGTATTCCACTCGCCGCACGACGGGCACTTGCCCAGCCATTTCGGCGACGCGTGGGCGCAATTCTGGCAGACGAATTGGAGCCGTGCCTTGCCCGCGCTGCGTTTCACTTTCCAGCCGCCCTGCCGGGACGCCGCCCGCGGATCGCCCGGCGAACGATCGGCCGCGCACGGCCGGATGGGACAGCCCGGCGCCGCGCGGCCACACGGAACCCCTCGCGCTCGAACATCCCCAGCGTTCCCGTGTACGCCCAGGCCGAAGGGATCGTCCGACCGGCGGTCTCGACCGGATACCCTTCGATGAGGGTCGCGCCGTGTTCCCGTGCATACTCGACGGCGGCACGGAGCATCTCCGCCGCCACGCCGCGGCCCCGCTCCCGGCGCGAGACGACAAAGCAGACGATCGACCAGGCCGGGCGGTCGTCGACACGGGCGAGCACCTTGGAGTGCTCCAGCCGCACGAAATCCTCCCGAGGACCAAGGCTGACCCATCCGACGGCCCGCCCGCCGCGGAGGGCAACCAGTCCGGGCGCGAGGTCCTCACGGCCGGCTAGGCGCCGGAGAAGCGCGCGGTTCGCATCCGCATGGGCCCGGTCCGCGCCGGATCCGCGCGTCCGCCAGAATGCGCACCAGCACCACTTGGGGTCACCGCCCTCCTGGAACAGTGCGGCCAGCGCGGACCAAGTCTCTCGCGTCAGGGGCCTGATCTCCAGCCCTGTCCCGGCCGACGCTGGTGTCTGCGCGCGCCCCTTCGCCATGCTCTGCCTCTTCAATGCGAAGGGCCCGGCCTCATGCCGGGCCCCCCTGTGTTCTATGGTCCCTGTTCGCTGTTCCCCGTTCCCTGGCTAGTCGCCCTTCAGCGCCGGCTCCGGAACACGCTTCCGGTGAAACACGAGCTTATCATCGCTCGCATCTACCAGGACCGTGTCGCCCGAGCTGAAGTTCCCGCGGAGCAGCTCATCGCTGAGCTGATCTTCCACGAGACGCTGGATCGCCCGACGCAGCGGCCTCGCGCCGAACGTCGGATCAAAGCCTTCCTTCGCTAGCAGATCCTTGGCCGCCTGGGTCAACTCGAGCTCCATGCCCTGCCCGCGCAGCTCGCGCGCGGTCCGTGCGATGAGGATGTCCACGATCGCCTTGATCTGGTCACTGGTCAGCGGCCGGAAGACGATGACCTCGTCGATGCGGTTGAGGAACTCCGGCCGGAAGGTCCGGCGCAGCTCTTCCGTGATGTGCTCCTTCATCCGCTCGTACGCGCTCTCCATGCGCGCCGGCTCGCCGGCGACGGGCCGGAAACCGATGGCCACTTCCCTCTCGAGGATCGGAGCGCCCACGTTGCTCGTCATGATGAGCACCGCGTTCTTGAAGTCTACGGTGCGCCCCTGCGCATCGGTCAGACGCCCGTCGTCGAGGATCTGCAACAGGACGTTGAAGATCTCCGGATGGGCCTTCTCGATCTCATCGAACAGCACGACGGAGTACGGACGCCGCCGCACCTGCTCGCTGAGCTGGCCGCCTTCCTCGTAGCCCACGTACCCGGGCGGTGAGCCGACCAGGCGGCTGATCGTGTGCCGCTCGCTATACTCCGACATATCGATACGGATGAGGGCGTTCTCGTCGCCGAAGAGGAACTCCGCGAGCGCCCGGGCCAGCTCGGTCTTGCCAACGCCGGTCGGGCCGAGGAAGATGAACGAGCCGACGGGGCGGCGCGGATCCTTCAATCCCGCGCGCGCCCGGCGCACGGCCTTGCTTACCGCGCGGACGGCTTCTTCCTGTCCGACGATGCGCTCGTGGATGGAGTCTTCCATCCGCAGCAGCTTCTGGGTCTCCTCCTCCACAAGCCGGGTCACGGGGATCCCCGTCCAGGACGAGACGATGTCGGCGATGTCCTCGCCCGTCACCGTGCTCACGTCCCGGCCCTTCTCCCGCTTCCAGGACGACTCCAGCTCTTCCAGCTTCTGGCGCAGCACCTTCTCCTTGTCCCGGAGCTGCGCGGCGCGCTCGAAGTCTTGGTTCTTGATCGACTCTTCCTTCTCGCGCTTCGCCCGCTCCACGCGCTCGACCGCGGAGCGCACCTCCTGCGGAAGGAAGGAGGCCTGGAGGCGAATCTTGCTCGACGCCTCGTCCATGAGGTCGATCGCCTTGTCGGGAAGGAAGCGGTCGCTGATGTACTTCTCGGCCAGCGTTGCCGCCGCGACGAGCGCCTCATCGCTGATCGTCACGCTGTGGTGCGCCTCGTAGCGCTCGCGCAGCCCTTTGAGGATCTCGATGGTCTGCTCCACGGTCGGCTCGCTGACGAGGATCGGCTGGAACCGGCGCTCCAGCGCGGCGTCACGCTCGACGTACTTGCGGTACTCGTCGAGCGTCGTGGCGCCGATGCACTGCAGCTCTCCCCGGGCCAGCGCGGGCTTGAGGATGTTGCTGGCGTCGATCGCGCCTTCGGCCGCGCCGGCCCCGACGAGGGTGTGCAGCTCGTCGACGAAGAGGATGACCTCGCCCTGCGCCTTGCGGATCTCGTCCATCACCTTCTTCATGCGCTCTTCGAACTCGCCGCGATACTTCGTGCCGGCGACCAGGGCGGCGAGGTCGAGCTGGACGACGCGCTTGTTCCGCAGGACCTCGGGGACGTCCCCGCGCACGATGCGCTGGGCCAGGCCTTCGGTGATCGCGGTCTTGCCCACCCCGGGTTCGCCGATGAGCGCCGGGTTGTTCTTCGTCCGGCGGCTGAGAACCTGGATAACGCGCTCGATCTCACGCTCCCGCCCGATGACGGGATCGAGCTTGCCGTCGCGGGCGAGCTTGGTGAGATCGCGGCCGAATTCATCTAGCGTGGGGGTCTTGCTCGTCTGCTTCGTGTACGACGGGTTGCCTTCTTCGCCGAGGAGGTAGACGACCTGCGCCCGCACGCGCTCGAGATCGGCGCCCATCGCCTCGAGGACCCGCGCGGCCACGCCTTCGCCCTCGCGGATGAGGCCGAGGAGGAGATGCTCGGTACCGATGTAGTTGTGCCCGAGACGCCGCGCCTCGTCCAGCGCTAGCTCGAGCACCTTCTTCGCCCGCGGCGTGAAGGCTACTTCCTCGTAGGGGGTCCGCTCCCCCCGGCCGATCGCGTTCTCGATCTCGGCGCGGACCCGGTCGGGCGAGATGTTCAGGCTCTCCAGCACTTTGCTGGCGACGCCTTCGCCCTCGCGGATAATGCCCAGGAGGATATGCTCGGTGCCAACGGCGCTGTGGTTAAGCCGCTTGGCCTCCTCCTGGGCGAGGATGATGACACGTCGTGCGCGTTCTGTGAATCGCTCAAACATTGCCTTGCCGTCCTCCTCTCCGCTGGGACGAAGGTGCGACCGGAGGCCGATTGATGGCCTACGACTTCTGCCCCTGCGGAGTCCCCTCCTGCTCTCCCCTACGCGGGAATACGGTAGGCGCATTCCCGGAGTTCTCAAATATCATTATGACACTGCTGATTTTCCCCGGCGGGTGCACAAACAGACGGGGTACCTGGGAGCCCTACTGGCTGATCTTCATCACACTGTAACGAATCTTTCCTGCAGGTACCACAACTTCAACTGTTTCCCCCACCCGGCGCCCGAGCAGCGCCCGGCCGACGGGCGATTCGTTGCTGATGCGATCTTGATCGGGATCGGCTTCCAGCGAGCCCACGATCGTGTAAGCGGTTTGGTCGCCGGAGGAGAGATCCTTCACTCGCACGGTCGATCCGACGGTAATCTGGTCGGCGGGAGCACTATGGTTGTCGATGACCTTGGCGGTGCGCAGCATCGCATCCAACTGCAGGATGCGCCCCTCGACGAAGGCCTGCTCGTTCTTCGCGTCCTCGTACTCGGCGTTTTCGGAGATGTCGCCGAACTCTTTGCTGGCCCGGATCCGCTCGGCGATCTCCTTCCGCTTCACGGTCTTGAGGAGCTCGAGCTCCTCCTCGAGTTTGCGCAGTCCTTCGGGAGTGAGGATGGGTTGTTTATCGTCTGCCATCTGATAGCTCCTAACAACAAGGAACCGTAGGCCGGGGATCCGACCTACAGCGCCCTCCGCCTCGAGTATGCCCCGCGGATAGGTGCCCGCAGGCAAAAAACTGAGGGCGATCTCCCCTCAGATGCTTGGGAGTATAGCCAACCGTCTCGTTCCCGTCAAGGTCAACCGCGCGCTTACCTGTCAACTCCGTACTTGAGTTGACGCTCGTACTCCGCGCTATCAAAGTGGCCGTTCGACTCAGCGATGAGCCCGTCCGAGTTGAACTGCCAGCGCTCGTATCCACTGATCCGGACGCGCTTCCCCGTTCCCCCTGGTCCCGTGTTCGTCCCGACGAGGGTCCAGAGGTACTTCGTCCCCTCAGCGTCGCGGACGAGATCGTCCATGATCACCTCCATGTCTGGAAACGTGGTCATGAAGCCCCGAGCCACTTCAGCGATCGCCGATCGTCCCACGGCCGGAGGGCCGGCGTTGACGCTGAGCGATCCGTTCTCAGCGTAGCATGCCGCGACCTTTGCGGGATCCTGACCATTCCACGCCTTCGTATAGCGGACGGCGAACTCTCTGGCTTTGGGCAGATCCAATAGGCACACCCTCCTGCGTCAAGGTGATCTCAAGACCGCGGACGCGGCCCGCCGTGACGCCGCTCGGATCCGGTCGAGCTCGTCGTCGTCGATGGCACGCTCGAACCGGCGGAAGCCGCTGAGCCGGAAGCCGTGTTTGCGGGCGAGCGCGGCGATCTCCTCGACCTGGGCCAGGGTGATCGTGGGTCCCAACGTGAAGTTCTCATACCGGCCTTCGAGCGCCAGGATGATCGTCTCGGCCATACACGCCTCGCTCATCCGCGGCGGGAATCCGAAGTCGAATCCGAAGTTCACGTCGCCGGGCACTTCGATGACCCCGCCGTCGATGACGAGTACGTCGTTGCGCCGTTCGTACACGACCCGAGAGACGTTGCGCGGCCGGGCCACGTCGCAGACCACGGCGCCGGCGCGTAGATCTTCCGGCTCGATGAGCACATCGGTCGCCGAGGAGACCGTCAGGATGATCTGCGCCTCCCGCACCGCGCGCTTCACGTCCGTCTCCACCGCGATCTCGCCGCGGGCGCCTCCACGGAGCCGGACAGCGTGCTGCTCCAAGGTGTCGCGTGTGCGCGCAACGAGTAGGACCTTGCCGACATCCCGGGCGAGGATCTCACTGACGACCGCGCCGATCGATCCGGTCGCGCCGATCACCGCGGCCGTCGCGTTCGCCGCGGCGATCCCCATGCGGGCGGCCGCAAGCAACACTCCTTCGACCGCCGTGGCCGCCGTGTAGCTGTTTCCCGTAGTGACGGCGATCCGCAGCCGGTCCGCCACCGTCTGCCCGCGATCGCCCACGATCTTCGTGAACGCGCCCAGCCCGAAGATCCGCGCCCCCAACTGCTCGGCCATGCGCCCGGACTGGATGAGCCTCTTGTAGACGAACGGCAGCGGAGAGTTCAACAGGGTGCGGGGCGTCAGCGCCAGCCCGATGAACCAGCCTTCGGCGGTCGCCCCCGTGGCCGACCGGATCCCGGTGACATGGGAGACGAGGCGGGGCGGCACGTACTTGAATGCACCCTCCACCCACGCCGGGGGCAGCCGCCTCGTAAAGGCGTACTTACGCGCGAAATCGTCGATGCGCAGCGGGTGAAGGAGGAATGCGAACGTGCCGTGGTGCGGACCGGTCATGCCGGGACGGGCTCGCGCCTCCACCATCCCGGGGCATGCTGGGGGTTGAGCTCCTCCATCCGCGGGACGAATCCCGCCCGCAGCGCGGTCTGCAGGTACTCCTGGGGGGTGATCTCCTCTGGCCGCCGTCCGAGCACCGCGACGATCGTTCCCTGCAGCACGTTGGTGGCGAAGGACCGTCCCCCCATGTCCGGTCCGTCGGTGATCAGCAGCCAGACCCCACGCCGGCGGAGCTCTTCGACATCCGCCGCCGTGATCGTCTGGGTGAGGACGACCCGCCCGCGCAGATCGTCAGGCATGAAGCGCCGGATCAGGTGGAAATCGCCAGCGAGCACCTCCGCCCAGGCGTAGTGCCGGCCGTGCTTGGGCGTAATCTCCTCTTGCTTCTTCCCGGTGGGATAGAGGAACCTGATCGGAAGCCGGGTGAGGACCGGCAGCAGGATGGCGGCCAGGATCTTGACCGACGTCAGCGACCGCAGCGGGAGGGGGATGCCGAGGGCGAAGATGAAATCGCCGAAAACGACATCCGCGCCGGCCTCCGTGAATGCCTCGGCCATCCCGTACCGGTCCACGGAGGAGACGAGCAGGACCCGCCGGCCGCGGAAGCTCAGCCCTTTCTGCTTCGGCAGGTAGTCGGTGATGAGCCAGCGTTCCCACGAGGCCTTCAACCCACCGCCGTCGACGAATGGCGTCTTGCGGACGTTAGCCACGAGCCTCGCCGTCTCGCGGATGAGGTACTTCCGCCGCCCAGCGCGCAGGTACAGATCGGTGCCGCCCAGCCCGAGGGCGTCGACCTTGCCGTCGAGCTCCTCGAGCATCTGCTTGGCGCGGGCTGTATCGCCGTTGGTACCCAGGCGCTCGATGATGATGGGCTGGCCGAGGATCTCGGTCTCGAAGCGGTGATCGCGCGAGGAACTACCCAAACTCACCGAGACGACGCGTTTGGGAGCCACGTGCGTCTACTACGCGCTGATGGTGGGGAGTCCTGCCAAGGGCGCGCAGGGAGGGGAACTGCGGCCCCTTCCCTGCCCCATCCCCGCCACGTCACGCCGGTTCGTGGCCCGCCGGCTCGGGATTGATCCCGAGCGATTCACCAACGCTCTCCACCCGCTCCCTGTTGCGCTCGTGGATGATCCGCAGTCCCTCGAGGGTGAGGAGCGGATCATAGTGATCGACGCAGCGGCATTCCCCGTAGATGAGCTCAGCCCAGCCCCCCGTGGCCACCACCGTAGCGCGGCCGCCCAGCTCAGCACGGATGCGCCGGACCATCTCTTCAACTTGGCCGACGAAGCCGTAGATGATCCCGGACTGCATGGCCGTCACCGTCGAGCGGGCGATGGCCGTCCTTGGTTTGACGAGCTCGACAAACGGCAGCTGCGCGGCGTGCTCGGCCAGCGCGGCGACGGAGATGCCCACGCCGGGCGCGATCGCCCCACCGAGAAATTCACCGGAGGCGGACACGGCGGTGTACGTGGTCGCGGTGCCGAAGTCCACGACGATGGCCGGCCCGCCGTATTTCTCGTACACGGCGACGGCGCTGCAGATGCGGTCGGCGCCGACCTCCTTGGGATTCTCGTAGTGGATGCGCATGCCCGTCCGGATCCCCGGGCCCACGATGAGCGGGGACACGCCGAAGTAACGCCGGCAGAGCCGGTCGAAGACGTCGGTCAGCGGGGGCACCACGCAGGAGAGGGCGACGGATTCCACCTGGGCGAACTGCAGCTCGATGTGGCGGAACAACTCACGGAGGATCATGGCGTACTCGTCGTCGGTCTTCTCCCGGTCGGTGGCGATCCGCCAGTGGAAGAGCAGCTCCGTCCCGCGGTAGCCGCCGATCTTGATCTGCGTGTTGTTGATGTTGACGGCAAGCAGCATGCCGGCTCCTAGGAACGCGCCGCAGCGAGCGGCCGGCCCCGGCCCAGGGCGGCGAGCACGGGCACGGTAACCACCGCGGCAAAGAGCACTTCAAAGGGATAGTTCATCAGGATCACCGGCACGACCCCGGTGCGGAAGTCGGGGATTCCGAGAAACCACAGGATGCCGAGCACTCCGGCCGTGTTCGTGGTCGTCCCCAGGACCGCGGCCACGATCCCGGCTGAGGCCGGACTGCGCAGCGCCCGGTACGCGTAGTATGCGACGACCCCGATCAGCACACGGGGCAGGAATGCGGCGGCCAGGGCGACCAGGAGGTTCCCGCCGGCGAACTGCATGAAGACTCCGCCGAACTGCCACCAAGACGTGATGGCCAGAACCAGCCCGACGAGGGCGCCCGCCAGCGGGCCGGCCACGATCCCGGCGATGATGGATGGGATGTGCAGCGTCGTGGCGGCTCCGGAGATGTTCGGCATCTTGATATAGCCGAGCGGCGTGAAGGACAACCCGAGAGCGAGAGCCCCACAGATACCTGCGACGGCAATGTGCCGGGGAGTGATCTGCATCATGATCCCTCCGTTCCAGTCTCTACCGAGTACCGGACGGAGCCTCGCCTGCGAGGCTCTGTCATAGTCCGTCCCCCTGCGGGTGACGGCTTCACCCCGATCCTAGCACAGAAGACCTGAGCAGCGCGTGTGCTTGGCGAACTCAGCCCGCGAGTCCAGGGATGTCGCCCGCCGACCGGGCCGTACGCACGCCTCGCATGACGGCCTCTGCGACGACGTCGACCGCGGCGGCTCCTATGGAGATCATGCTCCCCCTCGCATCGCCGTACGAGAGCGCGAAGACGGTATCTCCATCATAGAGGGTGTGGACGGGGGAGATGACGCGGGCCAGACCATCGTGGGCGATGCGGGCCAGCCAGTTGGCTTCCTCCTTGGTCAGAGCGGCGTTCGTAGCGACGACGACGAGCGTCGTGTTCTCCCCGATCCCCAGCGCCGGCGGGACGTCGGCCGTCTGGAGTGTTCGCGCCATGTTGATGAACCCGTCGCCGCCCGGGTCTCGCGCTCCCGCCAGGATCCGTCCTGTCCGGCCGTCGAGGACGTCGCCAAACGCGTTGACCACGGCGATGGCGCCGACGATCACGCCTCCGGGCATCGTGACGCTCCAGGTGCCGACACCGCCCTTCATGGCGGAGGCGGCGCCGAGGAGCTTCCCTACGGTCGCTCCGGTCCCGGCGCCGACGCTGCCTTCTTCAACGGTGGTGGAGGCGTCCCGGCAGGCATCGTACGCCATCTGAGGTGAAGGCCGGGCGCGATGGTCGCCGACCCGGAGGTCGAAGATGACGGCGGCGGGCACAATCGGAATGCGCGGGACGCCTTCGATGCCGGTGTCGTACCCCTTCCCCTGCTCCTCCAGGTACCGCATCACGCCGTCGGCCGCGCTCAGCCCGAAGGCACTGCCACCGGTCAGGAGGACGGCATGCACCCGCTGGACGTGGGTCATCGGGCGCATGAGATCGGTTTCCCGCGTTCCCGGCGCGGAGCCCCGTACGTCGACGCCCCCGACGGCGCCGGCCTCGCAGAGCACGACGGTGCAGCCGGTCAGTGCCTGCCCATCGGTCGCATGACCGACGCGGATTCCCCTCACATCCGTGATCGACGGCACGTTGGTCACCTCACCGACATTCTGTCTTAACTCGCAGGCGGCTCCCCCCGCCCGCCGCTGTTCGTGATCGCTCCGGCGACCACACGCCGCAGGCCGGAGTCCACGCGGACGAGCAGAGCGCCGTCCATGTCGATGTCTTCAGCGATCCCTTCGATCGGCGTGGTGCCCTCAATGTACACCCGCCCGCCGAGTGTCACCGACTTCGCACGCCATTCGGTCAATGTCGGTGCGGGATCCACCTTCAAGGAGTCATATCGCCTTTCGCATTCCAGGAGGAGATCCAGCACGATGGCGGGCAGCGAGGCGCTGGGATTTCGCTCCGTCAGCCACGCGGCCTGTGCAGGCACCGTGGCAACCGTGTTCGGTGACTCACTTGGGCTGGTTGAACTCGGTCCGGACCGAGTTGATGGGGCGCCGGCCGCCGGTTGGACCGAGCCTGGGGAGCCTACCCGCACCCATGAGGGAATGACGTTAAGCCCAATCCCGCACACGGCCGCATCTCCTGTCGTCTCGACGAGAACCCCACCCAGCTTCTTTCCATCCAGCAGCAGGTCGTTCGGCCACTTCACCCGAACCGGTGCGCCCCCATGAACTTCCGCGGCCGCGGCCGCGCCGAGGGAACAGGCCAGCCCGATGAGCGGCCACCGCGCCATGGGGAAGCTGGGGCGGAGCACGATACTGAGGTACAGCCCCCCGGGCGGCGACTCCCAGCGGCGGCCCAACCGCCCGCGACCGCGCGACTGCTCGAGGGCCACCACGGCGGTCCCCTCCCCCGCTCCGCCGGAGGCCAGCTCCTGTGCGACATCGTTGGTGGACGTCACAAGCGTATGGACCTGCAACGGCCGGCCGAACCGCGCGGTGCGGAGCCGCGCAGAGATCTGGTTGGCCAGATTGGATGCCGCGTCCATACCGGGATACGTCATGATCCCATACCGGTATCGATCACACTCCCCGTCCGTCGTCCGTCACCGTTCGGTGAGCGGGAAGAGCGACGGCATCGCCGCGCGCATCTCCGCGATGAGATCGTCGAGCCGGTTCAGGTCAAGCGCGTCCGCGTCCACCGTGAGGATGGGGCATTGCCAGAATCTCTCGGTCCACTCCGCGTAGCGCTCATTCAACTGTCCTAGGTACTCGGCGGGGATGCGCTGCTCATACCCTCGGGCGCGCCGTCGGATGCGCTCGAGCAGGGTCGGCACCGAGGCCTTCAGGTAGATGATGAGGTTCGGGGGTTGAAGAAACTGGGTCATCGTCATGAAGAGCTCATGGTAATTTCGGAAATCGCGCTCGTCCATCAGCCCCTGGAGGTAGAGGTTGCGGGCGAAGATCTCCGCGTCCTCGTAGATCGTCCGGTCCTGGATGACCGAGTCCAGCGCGGCGGTGATCATCTGATGGTGTTGGAACCGCTTGCTCAGGAAGAACACCTGCAGGTGAAAGCTCCAGCGGGGCATGTTCGCGTAGAAGTCTGGCAGGTATGGATTCTCATCGACGATCTCGTAGTACGGCTTCCAGCCCAGACGTTCGCTGAGCAGCGTGGTGATCGTCGATTTGCCGGATCCGATGTTGCCGCTGACCGCTACGAACCACTTCATCGGACTCCCGCCTCGGCCGCATAGCCCAGGATCCGGGCTAGATCGGCGTCACTGTAGATATCGACCGCCTCGGTGTCCACGGTCAGGAGCGGAGTCTCCGCATACTCGTTGAAGAAGCGATCGTATTCGTCCCGGAGCCGGTCGAGGTAAGCCGGCTCGATGGCGCGCTCGAAGGGCCGATCGCGGTGAGCGATGCGGCGAAGCAGCGTCGGCAGTTCGGCGGTCAGGTAGATGACGAGATCGGGCTGTACGGTCATCGGCGCGATGAGCGCGAACAGCCGCTCGTAGAGGTCCCACTCGTGCTCGTCCAGGTTCATCCGGGCGAAGAGCCGGTCCTTGGCGAACATGTAGTCGCTGACGACGGACCGGCCCCGCTCCCGCTTCCCCCGCAGCGCGGCCTGCTGCCGGTAACGGCTGAGGAAGAAGAATATCTGGGTCTGGAACGCGTAGGTCCGGATGTCCTGATAGAAGTGGTGCAGGAAGGGGTTCTCCTCGACGACTTCGAGCATCTCCACGGCGTCCAGTTTCCTCGCCAGCAGGCGCGTCAGCGTGGTCTTGCCAACCCCGATCGGCCCCTCGACGGCGATGCAGATCCCCTGGGGCCGGGCCACCTCGAGGAGGACGGCCTGCGCGGCTCGGGGCCGGCGGAGCTGCATCCGCGTCACGGGCGGACGAGCCGGCGCACCTGCTGGTCCTCCAGCCCGGCCAGATAGGGCGCGATGGGAGTTCCATCGGGGAGGGCCGCATCCGGCGCGATCTCGAGCAACGGCTCGAGGACAAATCGCCGGCGCAGCATCTCGGGATGCGGGACGACGAGCCGTTCGGTAGTCACCCTGATCCGGTCGTAGAGAAGGACGTCCAGGTCCACGGTCCGGGGGCCCCACCGCTCCGTCCGGAGCCGTCCGAGCGCACGCTCGACTTCCTGGCAGCGGTCCAGCAGCGCCTCGGGGCTGAGCGCGGTCTCGATCTCGACCACGAGATTGTAGAACTCGGGCTGGTCGGTCTTCCCCACCGGCGTGGTCTCGTAGAGCGACGACCGGCGGAGGGTTTGAATGTCAGCCGATGCCTCCAACGCGCGCAGCGCGGTGTCCAGCGTCGCGGCGCGGTCTCCGAGATTGCTCCCGAATGAGAGAAACGCATGCACCATCAGCGGCTGCGCCGGACCTCCACGGCCGAGTAGTCCAAGGGGCCCGGCAGCGGCGATCTCGGCTTGCGCACCCGGACTGTCACCGCGCCGGCGCGCGCCAGGGCCAAGACGCGCCCCGCGATCTCCTCAGCCACGGCCTCGAGCAGCTGGCGTGGAGCGCCAGTCGTCACCGCCCGGGCCGCGTCGTAGATCTCCCGGTAGTCGACGGTGTCTTGGAGGGCATCAGACCGCCCGGCGGCGGCGAGATCGGCCTCGACCTCGACGTCCACGACGAATTCCTGGCCCCGCGCGCGCTCCTCGGGCAGCGCGCCGTGGTAGCCGAAGAACCGCATGCCGGCGAGCACGATGCGATCGGTCATCGCCGGAGCCGTTCTCGGACGATGGCCAGACCCTCGTCGCGCAGCACCCCGGTCCGCTCACCGATCTCATCGATTCGGGTGGTAATCTCCCTGCCGTACTCCTCGTCCTTGATCGACGCGAGGTTGATCCGTACGTTCGCGATCGCCCCATGCGCCGCTGCATAGGACAGGAGCACGGCCACGGCACCGTCGCTCACCGCATTCGGATTCGCCGTCGACAGTATATTCCGCGCCCCCTCGAGCACGGTCCGGACGCGCGTCGCGACATCGAGGGGAACCTCCGCGGCCCCTCGCATCGCAAATTGGATCGCCTGCCTCCGCGTCCGCTTCTCCTCGTCGCTCCCCCGGGGCATGCCCATGGCCGCCATCACGGCATCGTAGGCTCTGGCGTCTTCCGCGGCGAGATCGAGCAGGGTCGTCCGCGCGGCGTCCATCGTCTCCGCAGTTTGTGTGAAGAGCGCATCGTCTCCGCCGCGGCCGATCGACAGCCGGGCCAGCATGCCGACGAGTGCCGCCCCGAACGCGCCGGCTACGGCGGAGGCGCTCCCGCCGCCGGGAGTGGGATCGGCTGACGCCAACTGGGCGGCGAACTCATCCAGGGTCAGATACCTCATGAGGGCCCCCCCAGCGATTCAGCCTTCCCGGCCACGCGTCCGCGCTTTACGACCGCTGCAATGGGATTCGTCCCAAACGCGGTTACGATTTCGCGGAAGTCCTGCGTCTCGAGGATCACGAGGTCGGCCGCCTTTCCCGGTTCGAGGCTGCCGATCTCCTCCGCCATCCCGACGGCATGCGCGGCATTGATGGTCGCCGCGGTAATCGCCTCACTTGGGAGCAGGCGCATGCCGAGGCAGCCCAGCGAGATGGCCATCGGCATCGCGTACGTCGGGCTGGTGCCCGGATTGAAGTCGGTGGCGAGCGCCACTGGGACGCCGAGCTCGACCATCCGCCGGGCCCTGGCATAGGGGAGTCCAAGGAAGAGCGCGGTGCACGGGAGGAGCACGGCAATCGTCCCGGCATCAGCCATCGCCTGCAGGCCTTCATCGGACGCGTATTCGAGGTGGTCGGCCGATACGGCGCCCACCTCGGCCGCGAGCAGCGCCCCGCCGATATCCGAGAGTTCATCCGCGTGGATCTTCGGGCTCAGACCCAGTTCGGCCCCCCCCTCCAGCACCGCCCGCGCCTGCGCCGGCGTGAACGCGCCGGCATCGCAGAAGACGTCGCAGAATTCCGCGAGATCCTCCTCCACGACCGCCGGCAGCATCTCCTCGATGACACGTGCGACGTACCCATCGGGGTCCCCGTCGAACTCGGGCGGCACGACGTGCGCGCCCAGGAACGTCGTGACGATGTCCACCTCATGCGCGGCCCCGAGCCGGTGCATCGCGCGGAGACACTTCACCTCGTCTTCGGTGCGCAGTCCATACCCACTCTTCGCCTCGATGGTAGTGGTTCCCAGCCGGAGCATCCGATCGAGGCGCGCGCGGCCGAGCGCGACAAGTTCGTCTTCGGACGCGGCGCGGGTGGCCCGCATCGTCGAGAGGATGCCCCCGCCCCGGGCGGCGATCTCCAGATAGGTCCCCCCGCCCAGACGTTGTTCGAACTCATCCACACGGGTGCCGGCGTAGATGAGATGCGTATGCGCGTCGACGAATCCCGGCAGGACCACCCGGCCGCCCGCGTCGAGCCGCACGCCCTCCGCTGACAACTCGACGCTGTCGAGCACCTCCGAGACCGGTCCGACGGCAACGATCACCCCGTCCGCGGCGGCCACCGCCCCGTCGGCGATGAGCCCCACGTCGCGCAGCGATGCGCCCGTCCGGGGGGTCTCGTTGGGGCCCTGCATTGTCAGCAGCTGACCCGCGTTGACGACCAGGAGGTCGGCGCTGAGCTTCATTCCTCCATCATCAGCTTGGCTTCCAGGATCTGCTCCCGGTCGAAGTCTCGAAGCCGGAGGGCCGCGCGGGCGGTGTCGGCCACGGCGTCGAGAGGGATGAGTCCGACGACCTCGCTTTCGAGGATGTCGACCCCTTACCGTGCCGCTTCCGCCTGCACGAGCTCGTAAGCCCGGTAGACCGGCGTCATCGTGTAGTCAAGCAGGTTCATGCTGACCTGGGCCTGCCCGGCGGCGCTGCGCACGCCCATAGCCTGGACCGCGGGCAGCCCCCCGCTGCTCTCCCGCACCGTCTTGGCGATGCGCTTGGCGACGTCGACGTCGTCCGTCCGCAGATTGATGTTGTACGCGATGAGCGGGCGGCGGGCGCCGACGACCGTCGCTCCGGCGGTCGGATGGGGGACGGGATCTCCTACGTCGGGGGCCCACTGGGGATCCGCAAGCTTGGCGCGCAGCCCCTCGTACTCACCCTTTCGGATGTCGGGAAGCCGCCGCCGCTCGACGCGCGTCGCCGCCTCGGCGTAGAAGTAGACGGGGATGCGGAGTTCCTCCCAGAGCCTCGCCCCGAACGCGCGTGCGGCGGTCACGCACTCGTCCATGCTGACGCCCGCGACCGGCACGAACGGGATGACGTCCACCGCGCCGAGCCGTGGATGCTCCCCGGTGTGCACATTCATGTCGATGAGCTCCACAGCGCGCCGGGACGCGGCGAGGGCAGCCGCGGAGACACCGTCGAGGCTGCCGACGAAGGAGATTACGCAGCGGTTGTGGCTCTCATCGGCCTGCACGTCCAGGAGGCGCACGCCCGGGGTCTGTCCCACGGCATCGGCCAGGGCGTCGATGACCATGCCGCGCCGCCCCTCACTGAAATTGGGCACGCACTCGATGATCTGCGCCATTCCTCGCAGTCTTCTTCGCTGCGGAAAGGTACTCCTGGACGGCACCGCCGGGGACGGTGGAATGGTCACACCGAGCGGGCGCGTTTGCACAGGTAAGCACTTGTTGCTGTGAGGGAGAGCGGTATGCTTCCGGAACCCTTGGTGGCCGATGTCATCTCGCTCGCCGTAGGCGGCGGCGCAACATTCGCGGAGATCTACGTCGAGCGGTGGCGGCGCCGGGCGCTGCGCGTCCTGGACCGCACTGTCAAAGAGGCGACGAGCGGTCTCGAGTTCGGCGCCGGGATCCGGCTGTTCTTCGGTGAGGACGTCGCCTACGCCTACACCAACGACCTCACACCGCAGAGCCTCCTGGACGTCACGGCAACGCTGCTCCGCGCCCGGGGCGATCTCGGACGCGTCAACGACCGCGGGCGCGGGGGGCTCGACTTCCGCAGGCGCGCGCCGGCTGGACTGCACGCCCCCGAGATCGCCTTCGAGCGCTACCCCAAGCAGTACCGGCTAGACCGCCTCCGTGAGGCGGACGCCGGGGCCCGCGTCGCACCGGAGATCGTGCAGGTCGAGTCGCTGCTGTTGGAATGGGAGCAGGATGCCTTCGTCGCCAATTCGGAGGGAGTCTGGACCGAGGACCGTCGCGTGCGGACGCGGCTCGCCGTCAACGCCATCGCCCAGGAGAACGGCAAAGTGCAGACCGGCGTGGCCTGGCAGGGACTGAGCGTCGGGCTGGAGCTTCTCGACCGCTTCCCGCCGCGCGAGATGGGCGAGCGCGCAGGAGCGCAGGCCCTCACGAATCTGCGGGCGCGGCCGGCGCCGGCAGGGACGATGCCGGTCGTCATCGGCAACGCCTTCGGCGGCGTTATCTTCCACGAGGCCGTCGGCCATCTCCTCGAGACAACGTCGGTCGCGAAGAAAGCGTCGGTGCTGTCTGACAAGCTCGGTGAGCAGATCGCCAGCCCGATCGTGACCTACATCGACGACGGCACCACCGCAGGCGCGTGGGGAAGCAGCGAGTTCGACGACGAGGGCGCTCCGACCCGCCGGACCGTCCTCATCGAAGGGGGCGTCCTGCGCAGCTTCATGGTCGATCGCTGGGGGGCGCT
>DATDEG010000121.1:0-27686 GCA_036523465.1 bacterium | reverse complement strand
GTGAGAGGAGCAGATACAATGCGGTGCGCATGCGCCTCATCCACTTCGTACTGGCGATGCAACTTTCCCCTCCTCGATTGAGCCGCACGCCCCCTGGCTAAAATCCCTATGGCAGACACGTCAACGAACCGGAGGACGCGCATGACCATCGCGAAAGAGCTCGAGCTCCACGCCGCGGAGGAGCTCGACCATGCCCTGCGGCTCTCCCGCAACATCGACTACCTCGGGGGGATGCCGGTGGTAACGCCGAAGCCCGTGCGCACCTCGGAGAAGGCGGTGGACATGCTGAGCTTCGATCTGGACGCGGAGAACGTCACGATCCGGAATTACCGAAAGCGGCTGGTCCAATGCCAGTCGCTCGGACTCGACGCCATCGCGGAAGACATCAGGCACATCCTCATGCAGGAGCAAGAGCACCAGATCGATCTGGCCACGGCGCTGGGCAAGGACGTTGTGGAGACAAGCAAACCGGAAGAGCTCGCCTAGCCAGTTCTCTGGCCGATCATCTCGACGAACTGCCGCATCGCGGCGATGTGCTGGTTAGGGGTCGTCAACCCGGCCCGCATCGTGCTCAGGGTGAAGTGCGTTCCCCCGGCGGCCCGCCACTCCTCGGCGGCGCTGACCCACTTCTCCGGTCCTGCCGAGAACGCGGCGCGGCGTTCCAGTGCCACGGCGTCCTGTGGACGCCCGGCTTCACGGAGATACTCACGGAGTCGCTCCACCATCCCGGGGAAACCGCCCGGGTATTGGGGATGGCGATCATACGGAGTGCGCAGGGTCCCGCCGAGGATCCAGCCGTCCCCAAGGCGGGCGATCCGGCGGATCGCCGCGTCGCTCTCGCCGCCGAACCAGATGGGGATGGGCCGCTGCACGGGAAGCGGTTTGATCCCCGCTTCGATGATACGGTGGAAGCGCCCGGTGAAGGTGACGACCTCCTGGGTCCACAGCGCCCGCAGCACCGCGATCTGTTCGTCGAGGCGCGCGCCCCGCCGGTGGAAATCCTCACCGAGCGCTTCGTACTCCACCGAATTCCAGCCGACCCCGACGCCAAGACGCATCCGGCCGCGGCTCAGCACGTCTACTTCCGCGGCCTGTTTGGCGACCAGCGCCGTCTGCCGTTGCGGCAGGATGAGGACGCCCGTGGTGAGCACGAGGCGCGTCGTCACGCGGGCGAGGTATCCGAACAGCACCAACGGCTCGTGGAACATGTCCTCGTGCGTGTACCCCAGCCACTCCCCGCCCCGCGACACGGCGCCGAGGACGTGATCGTAGACCAACAGATGCGCGTAGCCGAGATCCTCCGCGGCCTGAGCGACGGCGGCGATGGCTCCCGGGTCAGTCCCGATCTCGGTCTGTGGAAAGACGACGCCGAGCTCCACGTCAGTGGTGCTCCCCGCGCCAAGCCTCCAACCCTTCGCGCGCGATGATCGGCACCATCGCCAGGGCGGCGAGCGGGTCCGCCCACCACCATCCCCACCGGGCGTTCAAGGCGAGCCCGGCCAGCAGGATCATGGACAGATATGCGCAGATGACCGTCTGCACGGCATCGGCGCGTAATGCCTCGCTCTCCAGTTGCGCCGCCAGACGTTGCTTCCTGCGCGCGAGCAGAGGCATGACGACGAGCGAGACCGCGGCGAGGACGATGCCCGGTAGGCTTGCTTCGGGTGCCGTCCGCCGGAGCAGCGAGAGCAGGGCGTCCCCGGCCACGTACACCGCGAGCAGGAGCAGGGAGAGCCCGACCAGACGCAGCGCCCGTCGCTCGGCGGCGTCCGCGTCCGTCGCATCGCGGTGGCCCTGCAGGCGCCAGAGCAGGATGACGCCGGAGCTCGTCTCGATGACGCTGTCGACTCCAAATCCGACCAACACGATGCTGCCCGCGACGATGCCCAGAGCAACGGCGATAAGACCTTCAAGACTGTTCCACGCCACCGTGAAGATCTCGAGGCCGCGGGCTTTCCGAAGGAGGACGGGGCGCGGCGCGGTGAGGACGGCCATGGGTCGATTCTATCAGCAGAGGCGCCGGCGTACGCTCCCCTCGTCGAGGGATACGCTCGCGTGGACCCGAACGCACATACCGTATCCCTTCTTCATGGAGGTACACGTTGAGCACGCCGTCATTCCACCGCGCTTTGACCGTGGTCGATGGGCACTGCGACCTCCCTCTCGCTCTCAACACCGAGACCGATGCAACGGGAGTCGTGCCGGCGCTGAACGAGACGCCGGTGGGGCGCGCGATCCGCGCCGGCGCCGTCGACGTCGTCATCGCGCCGACGTTCGTCGAACTCGAGTTCATCGCCGAGGGCGCGCTGCGCCGGGCCCTGCTCGCCTACATGCGACTGGAGGAGAGCGTCCGCAAGAGCAGCGACGATTTCGTCATGGCCGCATCGGCCGCGGCCCTGCGTGACGCGGTGACCGGCGGCCGGACGGCGATCATCCACGGGTTGGAAGGGGTGACGCCGCTCGGCTACGATCCCGGCCTGCTCGAGGTCTTCGTCAGGCTCGGGGCCCGCATCATCGGGCTCACCTGGAACGAGCGCAACGCGTTCGCCAGCGGGATGAAGCAGGACGAGCGCGAGGGTCTGTCACCGCTGGGGCGCGCCCTGGTGAAGGAAGGAGACAGGCTCGGCGTGATCTTCGATGTCTCCCATCTCAACGAGCGCACGTTTTGGGATCTGCTCGAAACCACGGCGCGGCCGGTCGTGGCGTCGCACTCGAACTGCCGGGCGCTGTACGATCACGGCCGCAACCTCACCGATGTGCAGATCCGCGCCTTGGCGGAGCGCGGCGGGCTCATCAGCCTGATGATCCAGTCCTTCGTGCTCAGCAAAGAGATCGCGTCGCTGGAAGAGTTCCTGCGGCACATCGAGCATGCCGTCGATCTGGCCGGCGTGGACCGCGTGGGGATCGGCTATGACTTCATCCACTTCGTCAACTCGCTTGACATGAGGAAGGGCGACTACCTTCCGCCAACAGCGCCTCCTCCCGAGAACGCCCACAAGACCGTGCGGGAACTGCCGACGCACGCCGAGCTCCCCCGGCTCACCGAGGCGCTGCTCCGGCGCGGCTACTCCGAGGCCGATACCGGACGCCTCATGGGCGGGAACTGGTTCGAGTTCCTCACCCGAACGCTCCCGTGACCCCGGACGTCATCATCGTGGGCGGCGGTATCTTCGGCGCCGCCGCCGCGTGCTTTCTGACCGAGCGTAGACTGAACGTCCTCGTCCTGGAAGGGCGGGAGATCGCCTCCGGCGCGACCGGGTGGACGTCGGGCATCATCCGGGTGCATTACTCGAACGAGCCGGAAGCACGCCTGGCGCTGCTCAGCCGCACGTACTTCCGGGAGTGGTCCGAGGCCATCGGCGGCACGGCCGGCTTCCGTGAAACGGGGTTCCTCCGGATCGTGGGGAGGCACGACCGTGATCGTCTTCTCGAGAACGTGGCGATGCTGCGGCGCATCGGCACACCCGTCGAGTTGCTCGAGCCTGACGACCTCCGCCAACTCCAACCGGATCTCGCCGTCGATGACGTGGGCGGCGCGGCCTATGAGCCCGAGGGTGGTTTCGCGGTCGGGGTCGAGGCCACGCGTGCGCTGATTGCGCGGGCTGTCGCCGGTGGGGCCGAGGTGCGCCAAGGATCCATGGTGACGGCCGTGCGGGTAGTGGCGGGAGGGCGTGTCACCGGAGTGGAGACCTCCGGAGGCCCCATCGCCTCCCCCCGCGTCCTCATCGCCGCCGGGGCGTGGTCGGCCGGGTTGCTCAGGCCGATCGGGATCGATCTCCCCGTACGTGTCAAGCTCATCCGAGCCGGTCTCGTCACGCATCCTCCGGGCGGGCGGCTCCGCCACATGACGACGTACGACGACGCGATCGGGACGTACTTCCGCCCGGATGCCGGCACACGCACCGAATTCGGGTTGCGCTATGTCTGGGACGTTTCTCCCGAGCTCGGCCCCGCTGCCGTCGGCATGGAGGTGCTCGCCGACGGGGCGCAGCACCTGGTGCGCCGGATCCCGGCCCTGACCGATGGCGGTCTCGTGCGCGGTTGGGGCGCTCCTGATGGATTCAGCAGCGACGGGGCGTCGATCTTCGGCGCCGCCCCGGGGATCGACGGGCTCTATCTGGCGATCGCCGGAAGCGGGACCGGCTTCAAGATCGCGCCGGCCGCGGGTCTGGGGCTTGCCGAGCTCATCAGTGAAGACCCGAGCCCCACCGTGGATCTTCGGCCGTTCAGGCCACAGCGGTTTATCGAGGGGGACGTACTGCAGGGACCGACCGACTACCGCAGACCACGGTGGCGGGACGAGCCGCTGCGGACCTAATGCCCGCGGCTGCGCAGCCTCGGGTCCATGACGTCGCGGATCCCGTCGCCGAGCATGTTGAAGCCGAGGACGACGAACGAGATCGCGATCCCCGGGAAGGTCGAAACCCACCACTGCTGGGTGATGTAGTTCCGCCCCTCTGAGATCATCACGCCCCACTCCGGCGTGGGGGGCTGCGCGCCGAAGCCGATGAAGCCTAATCCCGCCGCGGTGAGGATGATCCCGCCCATGTCGAGACTCACCTGGATCGTCAGCGGGCTGAGGACGCCGGGGAAGATGTGTCGCGCGAGCAGCCGTCCCGGCCCGACGCCGATCGCCCGGGCCGCTTCAACATAATTCTCCTCGCGGAGTCCCAGGGTGACGCTGCGGGCGAGCCGCGCGTACGCCGGCCAGGCGGCCAACGAGATCGCGATGATGACGTTCTCCAGAGTCGGACGAAGCGCCGCGGCGATGGCCATCGCCAGAATGAGCCGCGGAAAGGCCATGAACATGTCGGTAACCCGCATGAGCAGATCATCCAGCCGTCCGCGGAAATAGCCGGTGACAATACCCAGCGGTGCGCCGATCAGGGTCGCGATGACGGCGGTGAGGATCGCGATGCGCAGCGAGATCCGCGTGCCGTAGAGTATCCGGCTGAGGATGTCGCGTCCGAGCTGATCCGTCCCGAAGAGATGCGTGCGCGACGGCGGGGCAAGCCGCACGGCGAGATCCGTCTGGATGGGATCATACGGTGCGATCAGCGGCGCGATTGCCGCGAGGACGATGAGCCCGCCGATGAGGAGCACCCCCGCCAGCGACAACGGGTTGCGCAAGATCCGCGAGGCAGCGCTGCGCCGCCTGACCGGACGGACGATCGGCCGGCTATTCGTAGCGGATCTTAGGGTTGAGGAGTCCATAGGCGAGATCGACGATCAGATTTGCGAACGAGAAGATCAACGCGATCAGGATCGTGACCCCCATGATCGCAGCGAAGTCCTGAGAGAGGATCGCGTTCGTCGCGTACCGGCCCAGTCCGGGCCAGGCGAATACGGTCTCGGTGAGCACGGCCCCCTCCAATAGCCCACCGTAGTAGATACCGATCACCGTGATGATCGGGAGCAGCGCGTTCTTGAGGGCGTGGCGGAGGATCACGGTGCGCTCGGCCAGCCCTTTGGCGCGGGCGACCTTCACATAATCCTGCCCCAGCACCTCGAGCATGCTCGCCCGGGTGATGCGCGCGATGCCGACGAGGGCGTGAGATCCCAGGACGACCGCGGGGAGGATGAGATGGCGGACGGCGTTCCCGAGGGACGAGAAGTCGCGGGCCAGCAGGGCGTCGATGGTGATGAGCCCGGTGACATGCGGCGGACGGCTGACGAAGATGTCGAGCTGTCCCGGCCCCGGGAGCCAGCCCAGTCTGGCGTAGAGCAGCAGCAGCAGGATGAGCCCCAGCCAGAACACCGGCATCGAGAGGCCGATGAGCGACAGGAAGCGTACGACGTGGTCGATCAACTTCCCGTGCGCGACGGCTGAGATGATGCCCACCGCCACCCCCGTTGCGGCCCCGATGACGATAGCCGTGGTGGCCAGCTCGATCGTGGCTGGGAAGAACGCCCGCAGGTCGACTATGACCGGCCGGTTCGTGGCCAGCGACGTGCCGAGGTCACCATGCGCCAGGCGGATGACAAACAGGAAGAACTGCTCGTAGAGCGGGCGGTCGAGTCCCCACCGCCGCCGCACCGCTTCGATCACCTCCTCGCGGGCCTGGCCGCCGAGGATGGCCGCCACCGGATCTCCGGGGATCACATGAGAGAGCACGAACACGATGACCAGCACGCCGAAGATGGCGATGCTGGCCAGCATCAACCGGCGGACGACGTAGGCCCACATATGTACGCGGAGGGGGTTGCAGGGGGACGCCGCGCATGCGTCCCCCTGCGCACCAGCGAGCTACTCCTTCGTGGCGTTGGAGAGATCGTAAGTCTGGAACAGCGGCGACGGATCAACGCCTTTCACATTGGTACGCATAGCAATCTGACGCAACGGGTAGGCGAAGATGGCGAACGGACCCTCATCGAGCACTGTCTTCTGGATCTCCGCGTAAAGCGCCGCCCGTTTCGCCGGGTCGCGCTCCAGGACGGCCTGCTTCACCTTCGCCTTCACAGGATTGTCCCACTGGTTGCGCCAGGCCAGCACGCGACTGTCGAAGTCCGCGAACGCCTTGGCGAGGTTATCCGGGTCGGGATAGTCGGCGCCCCACCGCTGGATCGCCAGCTGATGCTTCTGAGCGCGATACACAGCCAGGATGTCCGCGTTCCGCAAGACCTTCACGTCCACGTCGATACCGATCTGGGCCAGGTCCTCCTTCATCTTGGTGGCCACGTCAGGCAGCGGAGGGTCGACTCCCACAGGCACCATCAGCTCGGCTTTGAACCCGCGCTCGTAGCCCCCTTCACGCATCAAGGCCCGCGCCCTGTCGAGGTTCTTCTGGAATGGTCGGTCTTTCAGGTGTGCGAACATGCCTGCGGGGACGATGGTCTGGCCGGCATCGATGGTGTCTTCGTAAAGGCGCTTGATCGCCTCGTAGTCCAGCGCGTACTTCACTGCATTGCGGACCTGGGGTTTGGAGAAGGGTTCAAACCCCACGTTCATCGCCAGATAGCGGAGGCCGAATGTCGGAGTGGCTTTGACCTGGAATCCCGGCTGCGCGCTGATCTGCTTGAACTGTCCGGGGAGCAGGTTCATCGCCACGTCGATGTCGCCCTGCTGAAGGGCGAGGAGTTGGGCCGTCGGCTCCGGCATGTCCTGCATGAAGATCCGTCCCATCCGCGGCCGTCCGCGCCAGTAGTCGTCAAATCCGCGCATCTCGATCTTCAGGTTACGGTTCCAGCCGATGAGGACGTATGGGCCTGAGCCCGCATCATGATCGGTGAGCCACTTGTTCCCCTGTGGGTCATCGGCGGGTGAGTTCCGGCGGACGACTGCCGGGTCGACCACGCTGGTGACCGGGTTGGCGAGGACGCAGGCCATGAGAATTTCCGGCATCGGTTGGACAAAGGTCACACGCACCTGATCGTTGCCGACCGCGACGACGTCGCTTGGTGCCTTGATGAAGTCCGTGACGATGAACGACGGCGCCATCTTCAATGCGAAGACACGCTGGATCGAAAAGGCTACGGCCTGCGCTGTGACAGGGTTGCCGCTGTGGAACTTCGCTGAGCGCAGGCGGAATGTGTATGTCTTGAGGTCTGAGGATGCCGTCCATGATGTCGCCAATCTCGGCACCACCCGGCTAAAGTCCCGGCTGAAGTCGACGAGGGTGTCGTAGAGGTGGTTGGCCACCCAGGTCGTGCTGAATTCGAAGGCTTGGGCCGGGTCCAGGCTGACAGAGTCAGAAATCACCGTTCCGATCACCAAGACGTTCGTAGGAACACGGCTGGGCGGTGCGCCCGCCGCAGCCGGCAGGATGACCACGGCCAGGAGCAGCAGCACCGCGAGGGCATGGAGTGCACGCATACTTTCCCTCCTCTTGTGGGGAGCCCCGGATGTCAGACTCTCCGCTTAGTTCGGTTCGGTGGAAATCCGGACCTCTGTCCGCGGAGGGGGGCGGGCGGGGGGACGGCGCGCGTCCGTCCCCCCGAAGGTGTTCGTATTGAGCCGGTGGCTCCCGCCTTAAGCTGCGCGGACGCGCACGTCCACGGCCAGCGCGCCGGTGCCGGCCGCGAACACGGAGAGGGGATTGATCTCGATCTCTTGGATCTCCTCGATGTCGGCGACGAGCTGTCCGATCCGGAGGATAGTGCCGATGACAGCCTCGCGATCCCCGGCGGGCAGGTTCCGGTACCCGCGGAGGCGGCGTCCGGCCCACGTCGCGTCGAGCATCGCCTCGGCCTCCTCACGAGCCAGCGGAGCGAGGGCGAAGGCGACATCGCGCAGGCCTTCCACCTCGATCCCACCCGATCCGGCCATCACCAGAGGGCCGAATTGCGGATCACGCACCGCTCCGACGATTAACTCCTGACCGGCGGGCAGCATCGGCTGCACACAGACGCCGTCGATGCGCGCGGTGGGGCGGGCATCGCGGACGTGCGCCAGCAGATCGCCGAAGTCATGCGCCAGGGCCACGCGCGTCGCCACGTTGAGCCGGACCCCGCCGACCTCTGATTTGTGGGGGATGTCCGGAGACGCGATCTTGAGAGCGACGGGAAACCCGAACCTTGCCGCGATCGACGCGGCCTCGGCCGCGGTCCTGGCCATCGCCATCGGAGCGGTCCGGATGCCGTAGGCCTCGAGCACCCGGGCCGCCCGCTCCTGGACCATCACGGGTCCAAACTCGCGCCGGTAGGCCGTGAGCGTCTTCCGGACCAACTGCGGCCGCACGCATTCGAGCACCGCGGGCTCGAAGAGGGGGCGGCGCAGCAGGTCGGATCGTTCGGACAACGCGGCAAGCGCGGACGCCGCCTGCTCAGGGAAGCGGTAGTCCGGGATCTTGGCCGCCCGCAGCCGGTCCGATGCCGTCCGTATCGCGTGCTCACCCATCAGGGCGACGACCACAGGCTTCGAGGCGGCGCGGATCACCGGGATCATCGCCTCCGCCACGGCTTCGGCTGGATCCCACGGGGGCGGCGGGACGATGACGAGGACGCCATCCACGGCGTCGTCAGCCAGCAAGAGGCTGAGGCATTCCGCGAAATGCCGCGGCCTGGCCGACGCCAGCATATCCACCGGATTGGCGACGCTCGCAAACGGCGGCAGGATGGCGCGGAGGGCGGTCGTGGTCGCGCCGCTAAGCGAGGCCAACTTCAGCCCGCGGGCATCCAGGGCGTCCGCGGCGATGACGCCGGGGCCGCCGGCGTTGGTGAGGACGGCGAAGTTGCGCCCGCGCGGGAGAGGACACCACGCCAGCGCGCGCGCCCAGTTGAACATCTCTTCACTTGTCTCGGCGCGGATGACGCCGGCGCGGCGGAAGGCGGCATTGTACGCCGCTTCCTCACCGGCGAGAGCCCCGGTGTGCGAGGTGACGGCGCGCCGTCCCGCGGCTGAGCGTCCGACCTTGAGGGCGATGACCGGACACCGCCGGCTCACGCGCGACGCCATCTCGACGAAGCGCCGGCCGTCGCTCACGCCCTCGAGGTAGAGCGTCAGCACACGGGTGTGCGCATCGTCTGCGACAGGTTCCAGCACATCACTCTCGGTCACGTCAGCCTGATTGCCCAAACTGATCAGTTGCGAGAGGCCGAAGCCCTGGCCGCGCGACCAATCGGTGACCGCATCGCAGATCGCGCCCGAGTGCGATATGAAGGCGACGTCACCCTGCCCCGGCCCGGGAGGCGGAAGGAACGTCGCATCGATTGGGAGGTGGGTGTCGATCAGCCCGACGCAGTTGGGCCCGATGATTCGGATGCCCAACTCTCGAGCCAGGCCGGCAACCTGGGCCTCCAGCGCGGCTCCAACCTCCCCCGTCTCGCGGAAGCCTCCGGAGAGGACGATCGCGGCGAAGATGCTGCGGGCGGCGCACTCACGCAGCGCCTGCGGCACCCCGCCGGCGGGGATGATGATGACGGCGAGATCTACGGGTGCGGGGACCTCAGCCAGGCTGGGGTACACCGGACGGTCGAGGAGCGTCCCACCTCTGGGGTTGACGAAGTGGACCGCCCCGCCGTAGCCGCTGTGGACGAGGTTGAATGCGACGCCATAACCCAGCTTGCCTGGTTCGTGGGAGGCGCCCACCACGACCACGCCCTCCGGCCGGAAGAAGGGCCGCAGCGTTCTGTCCATGTGCCCTCAGTATGCGGACGCCGAAAGGTCGGTTGGAATCGGGCGGTGGACCGATAGGATCGGGGCGGTGGCTGTAGCCCGCTCAGATCGACCTGAGCTGCCGGAGCCGGGCGTTGTCTACGGCCAGGTGAGGTCGAGCTCCGCCCCGCCGTGGAATGCGGAGAATCCCTCGAGGGCTGCCTCGACATTCCTTCGCAGCGCCCGGGTCACCCGGACATCCGGCTCGAAGGAGAGCAGCCGGACGTCCATCCGCCGATTGGCTCGATCGAGGCGCGGATCCATGCGCCCGATCAGACGATCGCCGGCGAGGATCGGCATCGTGTAGTAGCCGAACTTCCGCCGGGCGGCAGGGACGTAGATCTCCCACACGTACGAGAAGCCAAAGAGGTCGACGAGCCGTTCGCGCCGCCAGAGTAAGTTGTCGAGGGGAGGCAGGAAGCGGATGGGCCGGTCCGGCCAACCACGCTCGGCGCGCGCCTGGCGGTCATGCCGCCGCAGCCCAGAGGCATCCTCAGCCAGCGCATAGTACTGCCGCCGGACGCCGTCGATCGCCAGCGGCACGACATCGCCGCGGCCGACGCGCGCGTCGATCGGCGTACGCCGCAGGGCGGCGGGGATCTTCCGCCACCCGAAACGGTGATCCCCAAGGTCAAAGACCCGGTAAGCCCGCAGGTACTTATCGAGCAGTGCGGCGTCGGCTGCCGTCGCCGAGACCTGCGCCGCGTGGTGCCATACGTCCACGGGGACCACCCGCTGCGGCAGGTCGAAGTACCGCTCCACGCCTTCGCGGCGGACGACCATCACCTCTCCGCGGTACCAAAGAACGTTGAGCGCGTGGCTGGTGGCTTTCGTCTTCGACCCCTGATTATCCCAGTACCCGGAGACGCGCCGGTCCGCGAGGAACGCTCGGGAGGGCATGGGGCCGCTGCGCTCCAGCTCCCGCAGCACGCGCGCGCCGGGGCCGCGGAGCACGGCCCGCTCCCGCGCATCGGCCTGCCGCATGCGCTCGCGCACCCCGGCAAACATCCAGTAGTCTTCGATCGGGATGACGCACGCGGCGTTGGCCCAATATTCGAAGATCCGTCGCTGTTCGAGCAGCACATCCAGCATCGCCGGCCGGTAGCCGCGCAGGCGATTGGCCAAGACGAGATGTTGGTTGCGTTCCACCGCGGCGACCGGATCGATCTGCACGGCCTCCAACCGCCGGATCTCCCGCAGGACATGCGCGGGAGCGGTCCGGCCCGGATGGTACGCGCCATCGTGATCGAGGTCGAGCGCGTCGAGGAGGAAACGCCGGACGCCGCGCGGGGTGAGGGCTAACGCTGGGGCCATATCCGGTGTTTGAGTCTAGCAGCTCGGCCGCGGGTGCGGAAGGCGCCGCGGGGGCCCGGACGAAGAGGGTGTTCGGTACGATGGAGACCGTTCTCCGGCTCGATCCGGCGATCACCGATCGCGTGCGCACGGCCGTGCTTTTCGCGGACGGGATCGTCGTGCGCTCCGAGGATCCTCAGGTGTGGGAGGAAGTGGACCGCGTCGCCGCCGCCTACCGCGCGCAGTGGGCTGGGAAAGCACCCGGGGAGATCCCCGAGCTTCAGCCGGCCCGCGAACTGTATCGCCGGACCGGAGTGGATCCTACCAAGCTCCGCCCGTCGTCGGAGGCGCTGCTGCGGCGCATCCTGCGCGGCGAGGGCCTCTACCGCATCAACTCATTGGTGGATACCTGCAACCTGTGCTCACTCGAGTTCCTGCTGCCGATCGGGCTCTATGACCGGGGCCACCTTCGGGGAGAGGTGACGGCGCGGTTGGGGCGCGCCAGCGAATCGTATGAATCGTTGGGGAAGGGTCTCTACGCCGTGGAGGGCCGGCTGGCGCTCTTCGATGAAGACGGACCGTTCGGCAGCCCGACCAATGACTCCAGACGCACCGCGATCACCGAGGCAACGACCGCCTGCCTCATGGTCATCTTCGCGCCGGCGTCGTATGCCCCGGCGCGGCTGACCGAACACGCGGAACATGCGGCGAACCGTCTACGCGCATTTGCGTCCGCCAGGACAGTGGCGTGGACGCTGAACGTTTGATCGATGAGCCACGGACGATCGTTAACCGCGGACGATCTCACTTCCGGTTGAGGTGATTGACGATGCCGGACCGTACGGAGAGCAAAAGACAGGAAGTCGCTATCGACGACGTTCCAGTGGTGTATGACCCACGGCAGTTGGGGTTGGAAACATGGACCATTCCGGGCGGCCTCTACGTCCGCGAGAAGATGCGGGATTGGGAGAACCGTATTGCCGACATCGGGAAGACCTTTATCGCCATGACAGAGCGGAGGGCGATCGCGTGGACAGCAGCCGGCCCAGCATCGAGTTCTACAAAAGCCAGAGCGAGTTGGTTCTCCTGCTCCCGATAGTCACCGAAGGGAAACGCTAGAATGCCAGAGCGGGCGCGCTGATCTCAGCGGATGCCGGGAGGTGAGCGGGCAAGAAGAGAGCAGGCCGGGGGAGCCGGCCTGCTCGGGATCGCGTGAGATGAGCGCGGTCTGCTAGCGACGCCGGAGTAGTAGCAGCTCCGCGCAGCGGAACGCGGTCTCTCGGTTCGTGGCCGGTATGACGCTCCGCAGCTCCCAGAGCATGTCCAGCCGCGCGCGCGTGAGGACCGACCGTGCGGTCTCCGTCTTGATGATCTGCGCGTCGACCGCCGCACGCGTGGAGTTGTCGGCGACGAGCAGAGCCCGCAACGCCCGCTCCTCCTTGACCATCGCCTCACGCGCGGTGGTGAGGCGGTCACGGTACTTCATCAGCACGGGCTCGGCCTGCGCCTGAGGAAGCACCGCCTGGCAGCGCTCCCGAATGCGCTCGCGCGGACCCGGCTGTCCCATCGCCGGACCCGGTGAAACGATGAGGAGCCAGGCGAACACGAGCACCGCCAGGCCCGCGGCACATACCTGCCACTTCCGTCGAACCAACGCTTGCCACCTCCTCGAACGTGTTCTGCGAATTTAGACGGGGAGGTCCGGCAAGACGTTTAGGATCGCTCCGGCCACCCTCCGAATATCCTCAAGAAGACCACCCCGGCGAGGATCGTCAGGCTGCCGGCGATCTGGATCTCCGTGAGGCGTTCCCCCAGCACGAGATAGGCGATGAGGGCGGTGAACGCGGGCTCCAGCGTGACCACCAGGTTGGCGACGCTCGAGGGCAGATAGGTCAGACTCACGTTGTACAATCCGAAGCCGGCCACCGTCGGGCCCGCCGCTAAGAGGAACAGGAGGCCCCAGCCCGCGCCGGCCCGCCCGAGCCAGAGAAGATCGGCCGGGCGGGCCGCCGATCCCGGGAGCAGGCCTCCCGGCACCACGTTCGGCAGCAGCAAGAATACGGCGGCAAACCCGAATGTGTAGAAGAGCGTCGTCCACGGGTTCAGGCCCCGCTGCGATGCCGACCGCCCCAGCAGACTGTAGGCGGCGTAGCCCAGGCCGGAGAGGATGCCGGTGCCGATGCCGGGGACGTTCGTGTCGCGGACCGCGGGATCGAGGACTCCGGAGATCAGCACGGTGCCGGTCAAGGTAATCGCGACGGCCAGGACCTTCACCCAGCCCAGGTGCTCCCGCAGAAGCCACCATCCGAGCACGGCCGTGAACGCCGCGGAGCAGTAGACGAGGACCGTGGCGAGCGCCGCTCCGTTCAGCGCGACGGACAGCGTCCACACTCCGTTGAAGGCCGCCAGCACGAGGCCGTAGGCGGCAAGGTAGCCGAGATGGGTGCGGCGGATGCGCAGGCGATCCGGGACCCAGAGGCCCAAAATCACCAGGAGAGTCAGCGCGACGAATCCGTCGCGCCAGAACGCCAGCACGAGCGCGGGGAGACGGTATGTCTGCGTGAGGTAGCGGATGAAGATGGCCGTCGTCGATAAGACGGCCGCGCTGCTGAGCGCGATCGTGTAGCCTCGGGCCGGATGCGTCGATTCAACCATCGTGGCGATCACGACTCAGCCGGATGACATCGTCACCTGGGCGGCATCGACTAGCCCAGGACGAGGGCGATGAGACCGGCTACCATCGCGGTGGCCCCGGCCAGCCGCAGGCGTGGTTGGCTCTCGGCGAGCCATCGGGCGCCCATCGCCGTGCCGATGAGGATGCTGATCTCTCTGGCGGGGGCGACGTAGCTCACCGGCGTGAAGACCATCGCCGTGAGCACGAGGATGTAGGCGAGCGGTGAGAGGAGCGCGATACCGACGATGAGTCGCCGGTCGGCGGTCCAGTGCCGGGACACCTCGACGCGTCGGCCCCAGGCCGCGGGGAGGAGCAAGAGCGACCGGCCGAGGTTCGATCCCCATTCCTGAAGGATGGGCGCGTTTCCGATCACTGTGACCGCTTGCTTGTCCCAGAGCGTGTAGACGGCGATGAACAGGCCGGTGAGGAGGCCGTAGGCGACGCCGGCCGGCGCCGATCGGGTCCCCGGCGCGAAGATGGCGCGCCCGCCGGCCAACGCGATGATTCCTCCGGTGATCAACGCAGCGCCCAGCATCGCAAGCAGTGTCGGCCGTTCGCCGAAGAACGACACCGCGGCGGCCGCGGCCAGGAGCGGGCCGGTCCCTCGGGCCAGCGGGTAGACGACGGAGAGGTCACCCATCCGGTATCCGCGCTGGAGAGCAATGAAGTAGCCGACGTGGATGACGGCGCTGCCGAGCATGAACCCGAGGCCCGCCGTGCTCACGGTAGGGTGCGTGAACCAAACCAGCGCGGCCGCCACCGGTGCGTAACAGATCATCGAGATCGTGCTGTACAGCCACACCGCCCCCGCGCCGCCGCCCAACCGTTTGGCGAAGAGATTCCAGGTAGCGTGCAGCACGGCTGCGACGAGCACGAGGGCCAGCGCTGGAGCGGTCACAGGAAAGGATAGTTCCGCAGCCTGGCTCAGCTCTTCCTGGCCAAATGTGCTTAGAGGGTCACGCGCACGATCTGCGGGTCGTGATCAGATGCCTGATCGGGGAACTCCGCGTTCACATGGATGATGTCGTAGCTGGATGAGGCGCGCAGATGGCGGCTGACTAGGATGTGATCGAGGGCCTGCGAGTTTCCATCGAAGATGTACGAGTACCGCTCGTTTGCGGGCCGCGTCTCGATGAGGGCATGGAGGGCGAGGTCGCCCCTTCCCTTGAGGACCGCCAGCGGGGGCGCGAATGGAAAGTCGTTGAAGTCTCCCAGCACGATCACGTTCGCGCGCGGGTCGAGGGTCAGAATCCTGTCCACGAACCCCCTCACCACCCGGGCCTCCGCTGTCCGCTGCGGCTCCGTGGCCAGCGCCGGAGGCTGGTAACGGCCGAAGAGGGGCTGGTCACCGTTCTTTGATTTCCAGTGGTTCGCGATCACGAACAGCACCTTGCCGCGCACCCGGAACTCTCCGGCCAGCGGTTTCCGCACTCCTTCGGGGGTGGACCAGGCCTCATTCCGAGGCTCCACCCGGCCGGGACTGATCGAGAGCGCGGGGCCGGCGGGCGTCCGGATCACGCGCGCGGGGGTCGTCGCATCCCCGCCGCGGCGATCGACAAACCGGAGCCCGCGGTCGGCCCTGAAGAGGAAGCCGATGCGGATGTTCCCGCCGGGGAGGCCGCCATCGGCGTTGTTCAGCGGATCGATCTGCCGGTACTGGTAGACCGGGCCCCCGGCGGCGATGATCGCCCTGATGAGCATGCGCCACGTGCGCGAGGCGTCGGTGACGCCGTCATCGGTCACGCCGCTGTTATCCTGGATTTCCTCGACGGCCAGGAGATCGGGCGAGCGGAGGTGCCTGACGATGATCTGCGCGTGGCGCAGGAAGACCGATGCGCCGGACGCGGGCGAGAGGTTCTCGACGTTGTAGGTCCCGACCACGATTTCGCGGTCGCCCGGCGCTGCGGCGACTTCGCGGGCGAGCCGGCCGTCGACCGCGGTGAGCCCGGAGGTGACGATGAGCTTGAAGTTCCCGAAGCTATAGTCCAGCACGCCGACGACCGGCGTCCTGAAGCGGTCGCCCACCTTCACCGGCGGCGCCGGGACGATCGCATCATCTGTGAGCACGCGCTCCGGATTGAAGTCGGTCGGCCGGACGACGATACCACCACGCGGCGTGCGGAGACTCGCGCGCACCCCATTGTCCGGCAGCAGCGGTATCTCGCCGAAGACGTTCGTCGGTCCCACCGCGACGGCGTTGTTGAGCTGGATGCGCATGCCCTCCAGACTCTCATAGAAGTCGATGCCGTCCTCGTCCGGATCGAATGTCCCGCCGGTCTCCACGCTGCCTGCGGCGTCATCCTCGATCACTGCTGCTGGGGGCATTCTCCCTGAAGCGCCGACGACCGTTGGAGCAGGTAGGGTGTCGCCGTGGACGATCGAGATCACGGTGGGAGAGACGAGCTCCGTCGTCGTCAGATTCGCCGAGGCGCTCCCTCCCGGGCGGAATTCTGCGACGCGTCCCTGAACCCGGATCGAGTCGCCGACGGCGATCGCGGCGGCCGCCGTCGAGCCGAAGACGAGGAGCCCGTCCGATGTGCCGTCATTCTCATCCGGCGTCGGATCCTGGATCCAGAACCGGTCCGGCAGCCTTGCGATCACGACGCCCTCCGTTTCGACCACCTGCCCAACGGCCGGTGAGATGTGCGCGGCGCCCTGGATCTCCGCGACCTGCAGGAGCAGGACCTGCGCCGACAACCGGTCCGGCGGCAGCAGACCGGTGAGGCCCGCGGCGATGAGGATCGCTGTGATGGCGAAACGCTCCGGCCCTCGGCTCAACGTGAACTCTCCTGGGCGTTGACCCGGAATTCGATGAAACGTTCTTGGCCCGGCCGGTGGCGTCCTCGGCAGGAGGACGCGGGAGTGGGGAGAACGGTCACGAGCATGCCGATCGTCTTCGCCTGCATCGCCCCCCATGGAGAACCGATCATCCCGGCCTTGAGCGGGCCTGCCGATCGCCGGAAGTACGCCGTGACCACGCGGGCGATGCAGCGTCTCGCCCGGGAGATCCGCGCGCTCGGACCGGACACGATCGTCGTCGCTACGCCGCACAACCTGCGCCTGCGCGGTTACATCGGCGTCGTGACCGCCGAGTTCGCATCGGGCGTTCTGCCGATGTTCGAGCCCGGTCCGGTCAAGGCCCGGATCAAGGCGGTCACCGACCGCGACCTGGCCGATGTTCTCCTCGAGCGCGCGGCGCGGCGCCATCTGCCGGCCGTCGGCGCGAACTTCGCGACCGCGTCCGGGAAGTACTCCAACATGCCGCTGGATTGGGGCTCGCTCGTCCCACTGTGGTTCTTCCTGCGTGGGCACCGGCGGGAGCCGCGCGTGCTCGTGGTCACCCCCTCGCGGGAGATCCCCCTCGAGCAGAACGTGCGCTTCGGCGAGCTCATCGCCGAGGCCGCGCGAAGCAGCCGGAAGCGCATCGTGTTCGTCGGCAGCGCCGACCATGCGCACGCCCACAAGCGGTCCGGTCCATACGGGTTCCACCGGGCGGCCGTGATCTACGACGCCGCGATGGTCGACGCCATCCAACGGGACGATCTGGCCTCCGCGCTCCGCATCAAGCCGTCGCTCGTCGCCGCGGCGAAGCCGGACAGTCTCTGGCAGGTCGCGATGCTGTACGGCGTCGCCCGGCGGAGCGGGCTGCGCGCGGAATTCCTCAGTTACGAGGTGCCGGCCTACTATGGGATGATCTGCGCGGCGTTTCGGCCGCGCGGGACGGCTAGGCGAGCCCCTTGAACCGCAGCCTCAAGTCGTTGGACGAATCCGCGTAGCGCAGGGCGTCGGCTTCGGTGATCAGCGACGCCTTCGTCAGATCATAGATGGCCTGATCGAATGTCTGCATGCCTTCCTGCCGCCCGGCCTGCAGGGCGCTTTTGATCCCATCGATGTCCCCGCGCCTGATCAACTCCCGGATCCGCGGTGTGGCCGTCAGCACCTCCAGCGCCGCCACCCGGCCCGCTCCGTCGGACCGCGGGATCAGGCGCTGCGCGATGATCCCCGCGATCGTGAGGGAGAGGCGGTGGAAGACCTCGTGGGTATGGTCGGGCGGGAAGAACGCCAGCATCCGTTCCACCGCCTGCGCCGCGTTGAGCGAGTGCAGGGTGCTGAGGACGAGGTGACCGGTTTCGGCGAAGTAGAGGGCCGCTTCCGCGGATTCCCGGTCCCGCATCTCGCCGATCAGCAGCACGTCGGGCGTCTGCCGGAGCGCGGCACGGAGCGCTTCGCGGAACCCCGGTGTGTCGGTGCTGACCTCACGCTGGCTCACGATGGCCACCCTGTCGTTGTGCAGGAACTCGATGGGATCTTCGATGGTGACGATGTGGCACCGGCTGGCCTCGTTGCGGCGCCCGATCATCGCCGCCAGTGTCGTCGACTTGCCGGATCCGGCGGGGCCGGTGACGAGGATGAAGCCGCGGGGCAGCATAGCGAGATCGCCGAGGACCGGCGGGAGGTGCAGCTCATCGAGTGTCGGCACGTCCAGGCGCACCCGGCGCGCCACAACCGCGATGGACCCCCGCTGGCGATAGATGTTCACTCGGAAGCGCCCCACCCCGCTGGCGGAGTAGGCTAGATCGACACTCTGCTCGGAGGCGAGCCGTTCCTGGTCCCGGTCGCTCATCATCTCGGTGGCCAGGCGCTCGACGTCGGAGGGCGTCAGCGGATCATGGCGACTGGCCCGGACCTCTCCATCGACGCGGTACATGGGCGGCGACCCCGCCTTGAGGTAGATGTCACTGGCACGCTGCTCCTCCATGACGCGGAAGAGATCGAGGACAGAGCGCTCAAGCACGGACACGCTTGGCTTCCTCGACGCCGGTCCATGCCGTCCAGGGATCCTGCAGCGGAATGCCCGGGGACGCGGCTGCGGTGGGCGCCATGCCGTCGCGCTGCCCGTCGCCGCCGAACGAGGCCTTGTCGACGGCCCACCGCTGGGCCGTCTCGCGGGTGATCCTACTTCTCTTGGCCAGCTCTCGGAGATGCTGGTCCAGGCTCTGCATTCCATCCTTGGCCCCGGTCTGGATCGCGGATGGAATCTGATGGATCTTCGTCTCTCGGATCAGGTTCCGCACCGCCGACGTGGCGACGAGCACCTCGACGGCGGGGACGCGGCCCCGGTGGTCCGCGGTGGGCAGGAGGATCTGGGCCACCACCCCGATGAGCGACTCCGCCAGCTGGACGCGGACCTGAGCCTGCTGGTCGCTTGAGAAGACATCGATGATGCGGTTCACCGTCTGCGCGGCGCTCGAGGTGTGGAGCGTGGCGAGAACGAGGTGGCCGGTCTCTGCGGCGGTCAGAGCCATGCCGATCGTCTCCAGGTCGCGCATCTCGCCGACCAGGATGACGTCCGGATCCTCGCGCAGGGCGGCGCGCAGCGCGCCGGCGAAGGACTTCGCATTCTGGCCGATCTCGCGCTGGTTCACGATGCACTTCTTGTGCTCGTGCACGTATTCGATGGGATCCTCGAGAGTGATGATGTGCGCGGCGCGGCGCTCGTTGATCACGTCGACCATCCCGGCGAGCGTCGTGGATTTTCCCGACCCCGTCGGTCCGGTGACGAGAAGGAGGCCACGGTCCCGCAGGGCGAGCTCTTTCAAGATGGGCGGCAGCCCGAGCGCTTCAAGCGGCGCAATTTTACTGGGGATGACCCGGAACGCGGCGCCTTCCCCCCGGCGCTGCCGGAACACGTTCACGCGGAACCGGCCGAGGTTCTGCACCTCCACGGAGAAGTCCAGATCCCATTGCTCCTCGAACCGGGCTTTCTGGTTGTCGGCCAGGATCTCGTAGATCATGTCGTGGAGCGAGTCCTTGGTCAGCGGGGGAAAGTTGTCGACGCTCTTCAATTCACCACGGAGGCGGAGCAGAGGCGGCAACCCCACCGTAAGGTGCAGGTCTGACGCGTCTTTTTCCTTCGCCAAGATCAGCAGGTCGGTGATATCCATACATGGCCCTAGGCTGACAGGGAGCTGCCAGGTTGGGTCGATGAGACCTCTTGCAGTATGCCCATGCTTAACTAGCAAATAGACGCTGCATTCTTGACCCCCACCTAGCGGAACCGCGACGTGGGTGGGGGGGGCGGCGCGGCCGCCGGCTCGCAGCGGGACGTCTTGGCCGCCGGATCGCGCTCGCCTCCGGGCATCGATGGCTCGGCGGGCAACTCACGACCCAGGGGTCTTCCCGAATTTCCGGTGAAGTTTTAGAGAGGATTGGCGGAAGTGGGGATTGTATAGGACAGAGGTCCGTCAGATGACCGTTGTGAACCGTCCTGTCTCGCTTATCATAGC
Organism: bacterium; assembly: GCA_036523465.1. Lineage (GTDB taxonomy): Bacteria > Sysuimicrobiota > Sysuimicrobiia > Sysuimicrobiales > Kaftiobacteriaceae > Kaftiobacterium. The sequence goes on along the minus strand of DATDEG010000121.1, from coordinate 7,339 downwards.
CCTGCTCCTCGTCGTTCTGGTGGGGAGCGCCGGATTTGCCGCGGCGGCACCGCGCACGATCGCCGTTGATGTCCTCGTCATCGGTGGGACCCCTTCGGGAATGGCGGCCGCGGCCGGCGCGGCACGCGCCGGGGCACGAGTCCAGGTTGTCGAGTCGCGATCGAAGGTTGGCGGTCCGATCACCTGGGCCTGGCTGACGACCTTCGACATGAACCTCTCGCCGGAAGGCATTCAGCTTACGCGAGGGGTCTTCTCAGATTACTATCGCCTGCTCGGCTTGAGCTTCGACATCGAGGAAGCCATCTATAAGCTCAAGTGGGCCGTCTACCGTGAAGTGCTCGTCAACGTCACCGAGAATGCCCCGCTGGTGCGGCCGTTGCTCGAAGGCGACCGGGTCGTCGGCGCGGAGTTTCACGACCGTGGCTTCGACCGCGCGCTCACCGTCCGGGCCAAAGTCACGATCGATGCGACCGACGACGCCGATTTCGCGGCGGCGGTGGGCGTTCCATCCGTGCTAGGCCGCGACGGACCGGACGGCCAACGCTGGATGCAGCCCGCGACGCTGATCTTCCGGCTCTCCGAAGTCGCCTGGGATGAGCTGACCGCGGCGATCCTGGCCCGCCGCAACGGTGACCGCGTCCAGTGGGGCGTGAACGGTAAGGCCGCCTGGGGATTCTGGGAGGCAATGCGCGGCTACAAGCCGACGCAGCCCGACGCCGGGGTGCTGGGGCTGAATCTCGCGCTTCAGCGCGACGGCACGGTACTCGTCAATACCCTGCAGATCTTCCATGTGGATGGAACCGTCCCGGCCTCTCTCGCCGACGGCATGGCCAAGGCGACGCGCGAGCTGCCTAACCTCGTCCAGTTCTTGCGGGCGACGATCCCGGGATTGTCGCAGGCGCAGCTTGCAGACTCCGCCCCGGAACTCTATGTGCGGGAGACCCGGCACATCGAGGGAGCCCACGCCCTGACCGCCGGGGACATCACGCGCCGCCGCGTCTTCTGGGACCGCATCGCCGTCGCGTCTTATCCGATCGACATCCATCCGTACACACCTGCCTGGACGAGCCCGCATCCCCCGGTGCGGTATACCTACACGATCCCGCTCAAGGCTCTGATCCCCCGGGCCGGAGACGGCCTCCTCGTGGCGTCGCGTGCGTTCTCGGCAACGTCGGAAGCGGCCGGCTCAGCCCGCGTGATCCCGACGACGATGGCCCTCGGGCAGGCGGCAGGAGTCGCGGCCGCAATCTGCGCGAAGGAAGGGTGCACGCCCCAGGAACTGGCTCGCACCCCGGCGCTTGTGAAAAAGGTACAGCAGGTCTTGCTCACGCAGGGAGCCTATCTCGGTGAGGCGCCGTTGCCCTGACACCGGGCCGGGGGGAGGTGAGCCGATGGCCAAGAAGAAGGGCAAGAAGAAGAAGAAGATGGGAATGTAGGAATCGTTCGACGGGGAAGGTGACGAGCGCGGTGTCCGGTGTAGCCGGCTATCGCGCTCATCGTCTCTGTGGCACGTGACGGCGGGGCCGCCCCACGTTGAGCGTCTCCTAGAAGAGTAATTTCGCTTCCTCGATCCGCCGCCAAAAGCGAATCGGGGCAATGCGCGCGCCTACGGCCTGACGGTCAGGATGCCCCGCATGCCGAGATCGCGGTGAAGCTTGCCCTTCAGCACTTCGGCGCACCAGAATTGGAATGTTCCGGTTCGCGTCGGCGTCAGCTCGATGGTCACCATGTGTCCCTTTTCAATCTCCACCTCTTTGACCTCACCGGCTTCGACCTTGATTCCCTCGGCCTTGATCGTGACGTCCTTCGCCGCCGTGAAGATCGTCGAGAGGAATTCGTGATCCATCGTTCCGCGGTTGGTGATCTCGAGCGCGACCCGCTGACCCCGGGTGAGGGTGATTCGTGCGGGGGTGAATCTGAATTCAGACGCCCTGATGGAAACGGTCTTTATGGACTCCATGGCGAGCGCGGGAAGTGATGCCGTGAGTGCTAGCGCGGCCACAAGGATCGATGCGGCGATCCGAGACATACCGGTCCCTCCTCACCTGCGTGCAGTGATCTGAACTCTCTGGGGATCTTCCACCCCGGCTGTCACGCAGGCGTAACGGTCGTGTGATGAATCGGGCGTGTTGCCAGAGGGGCGAAGGAGTGGGCGTCTCGAGGTGAGTCAGGCGGCCGGCGGTGCTCAGCGCCCGGCGCGCACGCTGTGCAGCCCGGTGGCCCCGTCGGGATGCGGCGGGGAGGGTTCTGTCTCCTGGGGCCGCCCGTTGCCGTCGGTGCACCGCACGGTGAACCGGTGCGCACCCGCTTCAAACGGCCAGTCATAGCGCCACAGCACCCAGGTCGTCTCCGAGAGCGGGGATCGGAGCATCGCCTCACGCCATTCCCCGTCGTCGATCCGGACCTCCACCTTCGAGATGCCGCGGGCCCCCGCGTGGGCGATGCCGCCGATCGGAACGAGAGGCCGGCCGTCCGCGGTCGCCGTGACGTGATCGAGGGCCACGGTGTCGATGACGGATGTCGCCTCCATCCGTGCCTCGCGGTCCCATCCCCGAAGCACCCAATAGCCTTCCTCCCAGTGGTCGATGGCCTCGATCGTCGTGATCCACTTGGGCTGCTTCATCCCGTAGCGGTCGGGGATGTAGATCCGTAGCGGGAATCCGTGCTTGTTCGGCAGCGGGACGCCGTCCCACGCGTAGGCCAGCATGACGCGCTCATCGCTGTTGATCGTCTCCAGCGGGACGATCTCGAAGAAGCCGTCGGCCGAGGAGATTTTCAAGTGCGTCGCTTCCGGGCGCAGTCCCAGGTGGGGAAGCAACCGGCGCAGGCTCACGCCGGTCCATCGTGTCGTGCTGGTGAGATCGCCCCCGACCTCGTTCGAGATGCAGGCCAGCGTGACGAATTGGTGCATCGGCCGGAAGTTGTCGCGCAGGTCCGCCAGCGTGAGGTCCGTCGGGCGATCCACCAACCCCCGGACCTGCAATCTCCAACTCTCTTCGTTGATGACCGGCGGGAGCAGCGTGATGTCGATGCGGTAGTGGTCCTCGAGGGGCGTGAACTCTGGGCGTGTACCCGGCGCAGGGTGCACCGCCGCGGCCGCGTTCGGGAGGGCATGATTTGCGGACCAACGCCTGCTCGCCGGCGCCGGCCTCATCCGTCTCGGACCGATGAGCATGCCGACGGCGGCTCCTGACACCGTGATCGCCGCCGCGGTGCCTCCGAGGCGGATGAGGAACCGGCGGCGATCGATCCGTTCCACCGAGTCCGGTGTGGCTTCCGGTGCCGCGGACTCCGGCCGCTGCGCCCGCAGAACCGGGGGGACGGTCTCTGACTCCACGCTGAGACGCCGGTAGCTGCGATCGAGCACCGCCCCCCAGATAACCCAGAGGATGATGACCCAAACCACCTCCAGGAGCGGCGACCCTGAAGCGTCGAGGTCCCGGCTGATCAGGAACGACAGCATGCCCGCCGCCGCGCCCAGGATGACTCCCGCGCGCGATCCGCGATTCCCCCTGTTCCGCCTGAAGGCGAAAATCACAGCCCCGGCGAGCGCTCCCGTCAGCAGGAGACCGGTGACGGCCATGGCCTGCTCGGCGTATTTGGCGGCAACGTCGGTGCTGCCCAACCCCAACATCCTGATCGCCGCCACCATTGCCTCGATGCCGCGGGTGACCACCGCGCCGGGCAGCAGGCGGCTGGCCCATTCGAAGATGTCGAACGGGACGAAGGGCAGCCGCGCGACCTTCCAGCCGAGGTAGAAGAGCGCGGCCAGAGGGGCGGTGAGCAGGACGCCCACGAGAGCGCCCAGGGCGAGGGCGGTCCCAGCCGTTGGCTTCCTCATACCCGACAACCGTAGCCCGCCCACGTTGCGATTTGATAACGACCGGCGGCTACAGGAGGACTATGTTGGTGCACGAAGTCCACTTTACTCCATCAGCGAGAAGGGAGACAGAAATTATGAGAAGCTTGGTGCTCCACCGGGCGCTGCCTGCTTTGATCGCCGCCGCGCTCGCGGTGATGGGCCTCGGCGGCTACGCCGTGGCGCAGGCTCCGAAGACGCTGGTGATCGCGATCGGAGCCGATCAGACGGGTCTGGATCCCCAACAGGTCCAGAACAATGAATCGGGATTCGTCATGTCGACGCTCTTCGATTCGTTGGTGAACTACAAGCCGGGCAGCAGCGAGGTCGGTCCGGGTCTGGCCCAGTCATGGACGGTCTCCCCGGACGGGAAGGTGTTCACCTTCAAGCTGCGCCAGGGCGTGAAGTTTCACGACGGGACTCCGATGAACGCCCGCACGGTGGCTGAGGACCTCGACCGGGCGATCAACCCGAGCAATCCCTGCTACGTGATCAACCGCAAAGTGGACAGCTACGACGAATTCACCTTCGGCTCCGCCAAGGACAAGAGCGTGGCGAAGATGGAGGTCGTCGACGACTACACGCTGCGGTTCACGTTCCCGGCCCCGAACGCGCCGTTCCTGAGCAGCATCGCGATGATCTGGCAGGGCATCGTGAGTCCCGCCGCGACCAAGCAGTACAACTGCGACGCGGGGCAGCATCCCGTCGGGACCGGCCCGTTCAAGTTCGTCGAAGCGGTCCGCAACGATCACATCACGGTCGAGGCCAACCCGGACTACTGGGGCGGGAAGCCGAAGGTCGACCGCATCATCTTCAAGATCATCCCGGAGAGCGCGACCCGGATGCTGGCGCTGGAGCGCAACGAGGTGCAGATCCTCGCCGACGTCCCGCCGTCCGATTACACGCGTGTCGAGGGGAACAAAGACCTCACGCTCTACAAGGCGCCGGGGCTCACCATCCTCGGTGTGGCCATGTCCAACGACCTGGGGCCTTTCAAGGACAAGCGGGTCCGCCAGGCGATGAACTACGCCGTGGACAAAGACGCGATCAACAAGGGGCTCTATGCCGGCGCGACGACGTCCAGCCAGGGCATGCCGCCGGTACTCTGGGGATACAACCAGTCCGTAAAGCCGTACGCGTACGATGCGGCGAAGGCGCGGGCGCTGCTCAAGGAGGCCGGCTTCGCTAATGGCTTCTCCACCGAGATGATGGTGTACGCCAACCCGCGCGGCTACAACCCGGTCGGCGGGGCGAAGCTCGGCGAGGCGGTGCAGGGATACCTGGCCAAGGTCGGCGTCACGGTGAAGATCACCCAGTTCGAGTGGGGCGCGTACCTCGACCGCTTCCGCCACCAGCCCTGGCAGGGCTTCGCGATCGCCGGCTGGTCGGGCGACAACGGCGATCCGGACAACTTCCTCGGCGACCTCTTCGAATGGGACACGGTGAACAACAAGGCTCGGATCAACAACACCGGCAGGCATCACAACCCGGCGTATGACCGGCTGCTCCAGCAGGCCCGGCAGACGACCGATCAGGCCAAGCGGGCGAGCCTGTATGTTCAGGCCAATCAGATCCTCCACGACGACGCGCCGTGGATCTTCATCAACCACACGAACCAGGTGCGGGCGGCGCGGGCCAACGTGAAGGGTTTCCAGCTCAACCCGCTGCAGATGTTCTTCCACATGGAGCTCGTCTCGCTGGAATAGTCGACTCGCGCGCAGCGTCACCTCCGGGGACCCCGGCATCCGTCCGGGGTCTCCGGCAGCACGATGCTCAAGCACATCCAGCAACGGCTTCTGCATCTCATCCCCGTGTTGGTAGGGGTGAGCATCCTCGTCTTCTTCGGGATGCACCTCATCCCCGGGGACGTGGCTCAACTCCTGCTCGGTGACAAGGGATCCCCCGCGGAGCTGGCCCGGCTGCGCCACCAACTTGGGTTGGACCGTCCGGTCTACATCCAGTACCTGCGGTTCCTCGGCGATGCACTGCGGGGTGATCTCGGCGTCTCGCTGCGCACCCGGCAGCCGGTGACGTGGGAGATCGCGCAGGCCCTCCCGGTGACGGTGCAGCTCAGCATGGCGGCGCTCACCGTCGCGCTGGTGGGAGGATTGCTGCTCGGCGTGCTCGCCGCCAGGTACCCACGCACGATCGTCGACACCGGGTCGATGATCGGAGTGCTCATCGGCGTGTCGATGCCCGTCTTCTGGACCGGTATCCTCCTGCTCCTCGTGTTCGGAGGGATGCTGGGGTGGTTTCCGTTGGGCGGCGTCATTGCCGGCGGGATGACCTACCACCGGGTCACGGGAATGCCGCTGCTCGACGGCCTGATCACCGCCCAGTGGCCGGTCGTGGGCAGTGCGCTGCGCCACCTCGTCCTCCCGGCGGTGGCGCTCGGCGCGACGGCGATGGCGGCTATCGCGCGTATGGCCCGTTCGACGATGCTGGACGTGCTCGGCTTCGACTTCATCCGTACGGCGCGGGCCAAGGGACTGGCCGAGCGGAAGGTCATCAGCCGTCACGCCCTGCGGAACGCGCTGCTGCCGGTTGTCACGCTGGTCGGGCTGCAGTTGGGACTGCTGCTCAGCGGTGCGGTGCTGACCGAGACGATCTTCGCTCTCCCGGGCCTCGGGCGGCTCGCCATCACCAGCGTACTGGCGCGGGATTATCCGGTCGTCCAGGGCGTCGTGATCATCGCCGCGGTCATCTTCGTCGCGGCGAACCTCTTCGTCGATTTGCTCTACGCCTACCTCGATCCCAGGATCCGGTACGGATGATGGATCGGGCCGTGGTCCGAGACACGCTCGTGGTGCCCCGGCGGGTGGCCGCGCTCTCCTGGCGGCGCCTGGTCCGGCACAGTAGCCTCCTCGCCGGGGCGGTAATCGCCACGATCGTCCTCATCTCCGCGGTTCTCGCCCCGCGCCTCGCCCCGTACGATCCGATCGAGCAATCGTTCAGCGATCAGTTGCTCCGCCCGTCGCTCACTCACCCGTTCGGCACCGACGAATTTGGACGGGACATCTTCTCCCGCGTGATCTACGGCGCGCGTATCGCACTCATCGTCGGCATCGTCGCGGACGGCATCGCCGCGGTCCTGGGCGTGGTTCTCGGCGTGGCCTCCGGTTACTTCGGCGGCCTGACGGATGCTTGGCTCATGCGGAGTGTGGACGTCATGCTGGCCTTCCCCTACCTGCTCCTGGCGATGATCGTCGTCGCTATCCTCGGGCCGAATCTGGTCAACGCGATGATCGCCATCGGGGTCGTCTACACGCCCCAATTCGCGCGGGTCGTCCGCTCGGCCGTGCTGCAGATCAAGGAGGAAGATTTCGTCGAGGCCGCGCGGGCCATCGGCGCGGGTTGGCTCCGCATCCTGTCGAAGAACATTCTCCCCAATATCCTCTCCCCGATCATCGTCATGGCGACGCTGACGGTCGGGTTCATGATCGTGGAGACGGCAGGGCTATCGTTCCTTGGACTCGGGGC